>NZ_JBSQYM010000073.1:0-14047 GCF_055140805.1 Orenia sp. | reverse complement strand
CTTTAAGTTTTAGCTACGGGTTTTAACCCGTAGTGTAACATGTCATCATCACCACAGGTTGAAACCTGTGGCTAGTAAATTTATCATTATAAAAAGTGTAGCATTATCTCTATATAGCATTATGGCTAAATTTTATTCTAGATTCACGAACCTATAGGTCGATGAACTCTTAGACTTATATTAGTTATTATTTAGCGATAAACTTCTTATAAGTTAATTATACTTTTTTCTAAGTTAAGATTAAATGTATAAGCTTTAGGTTTCTTTGTAACTAGCTTAGATACCTTATCATGAACCTATGAAGGCAGTCTTATTATAACTTCCGTACCCACATCCTTCTTACTATCTACCTCTAATCCATACTCTTTCCCAAAGAAGAGTTTTATTTTTCTATTAATATTTAACATGCCAATACTTCTCTTCTGAGATGTATGGATATCATCTTCAAACTCACCTTTTAAATAATCCTTTAAAACTTTTAGCTCAGTGGCAGCAATTCCTATTCCATTATCCTTTATTTTAAAAATTACATTCTTTTGAGTAGATGTTCCTTCAATAGTCAATTTTCCTCTACCTTCTTTTGATTCTAAACCATGATAAATAGCATTTTCTACAATAGGCTGTAAGATCATCTTAGGCATCTTCCTATCTAGTAACTCCTCTTCAATCTCTAAATCAATCGCAAATTTACCTCTAAACCTTATATTCATAATCTTTAAGTATTCTTCAATAATTCCAATCTCATCACTTATATTAACAAAATTTGCTCCCTTAATACTATATCTAAATATCTCTGCCATAGCTGTAGCTATATCAATAATCTCTTCAACTTGATAGACATAACCTATACTCCTCATACATTCCAAGGTATTGTATAAAAAATGAGGATTGATTTGACTCTGTAATGCAGAGATTTGCGCCTGTTTTTTATGCAACTTCATCTCATATAAATTTTTTTGACTCTTAATATTTTCTTGAGTTATAGTCTCTATCTTGTAAAGCATTTTATTTATATTTTTAGCAATAAAACCTATTTCACCCTCTAAGTCTAAATCTATCTGACGCTTTATACCTTTAACTTCTTCTGTTACGGGTGTTGTGATATATTGTTTTAAATGTTCATCACCAATTTGATTAATAGAATCAACCATAGTAGAGATTGGACTTGTAATATTACGATTAATTACAAAACCAATAGCTAATAATAGCATCACCATAATCAGCCCGATTATTAAAATCAATAATCTGAAAAATGATAATTCTTTGGTGACTTCTTTAGTAGGGATAATACTAATAATATTCCAAGCAAGATCTGGTACATATCTTTCTTGAATAATTGGATTCATATCTGCTCTATCAATGTAATAACCATATTTTTCAAAAAGATTTCCTTCTTCTTCTTCTAAATTGGATGTTATAATCCTATCATTCTGATCTGTAATTCCAAAAAAGGTCTTATCTGAAATAGCAAGCTTCTTAATAAGACTCCTAATATCATTAATATTAAAATATATTATAATAGTCCCTATCTTATTTTCTACATAAGAACTATCATAAATATTAAAAATAGGCATTATATAAAAGAGGTGATCTCTCCCATTCTCCATATCTGTCACAAATATAGGTTTGGTAAAATCTTTACTAGTGATCTTATACTGCTCTTCTAGTTTCATATAATCATGATAATCAATATGCAGAAAAAAGCTACTTAAACTACCTTTCTTTTTAATAATTGCTATATCAATAATACTATCATTTAAACTTGCTATATAATTGAACATATTCTCTATAAAATTATTCAATCTGACTTTATACAGAGGCTCATCATAAGTTAAAAACTCTTGAACAACTCTATTATAAGCGATTAGATTTCCTACATTTTTGATATCTTTCTTAATAATTTTTAAATTATCTTCTAATTGATTAATACTACTAGTAGTATAGTCTTTAGCCTTCTTTTTCATTGTATAGTATAAATTTATATAAGAAAGAGAGCTAATCATAACAATTAAAATAATTGCAATACCAATCAAAAAAGCAATCTGCCTCCTTAATTTAAAGTTCCTAAACTCTCTCATATTTTCCCCCTCATAAAAGATTACTAGACAGCTCAATTCCTAAATAAAAGTCCTATAAACTATTCAATTCCCTTTCTATGTTGGTAAGGTGTGATCCCATAATATTTCTTAAAAACCTTATTAAAATAATAGTAGTCATTATAACCAGCTTTATTAGCTACTTCAGAAATACTAAGAGATGAATCTTTTAATAACTCTTTTGCCTTTTTCATTCTTAAGTCAGTTAAGTATTGAGAGAAGGTCTTATCTGTGAACTTCTTAAATAAATGACAGCAATAAGTATGATTAAAGAAGAATTTATTAGCAAGATCCTTTAAATATAAATTTCTGTGATAATTTTCTTCAATATATTCTATCATAGCTCTAAAGCTCTTATTATCAATTCCCTCTTCAGTAATCTCAGCTCCTTGATTTAAAGAGATAAAAATATCCTCGAGATATTGACAGAGAGATTCAATATCTTCAAATCTATCGAGAATATTCTCATATTCTAAAAACTCCAAATCTATCCTCTGTAATTCATCTGACAGATTTTCATTAAGGTGTGCTACCATCTGATTCCAGAAATAAACGATATCATTTATAAACAGTTCATTATCCTCAGCCACACTGGGAAAACTATCTAAAATAAATTCAATTCCATTATAATTTTTATTTTCAACTTGTAAAAACATCTCTTCTATTATATTGTTAATCTTCTCTATATTCTGCTCTTGATATCTATAAATACCATTCTCTTGATATATGAATTTATTATAAGCAGCTTGATTAGCCTGCCGAAATAATTTGCCAAGGTCAGCAAGATTTTTTGCTAAGGAGCTAATTCCTACATTGATATTTTCTTTTATAGTTAATTCAACCTGTTTATAAATATCATAATCAGTACCAATTAAATAAAAATATTTACTATCACTTAATTTTATCTTAAGGGGAGTAATACCCTCAGGAAATGAAATAAAATCACCTTCTAAGGAAGCTGATTCAACAATTGCCACTATAACTTGATAATAAGTACTTTCTTCTTTAAAACCAAACTTCTTTAACTTCTCCTCTATATTAGCCTCTCCTTCTACTAATTCTTCAAATTGCTTAGTCAGGGTATCAGCTCTTTTATCTTCCAAGATTTTAGCTAAATCCCCCAATATCTTCTCAGCTACATTCGCTTTAATAGGTTTTAAATGATAATCAAAGGCTCCTTGCCTTAAAGCATCTTGAGCATAGGAAAAGTCATCAAAACCACTAATGATAATAAACTCTGTATCTAGTCCCTCTTTACGGACTAACTTCATTAACTCAATTCCACTGATTTCTGGCATCCTTATATCAGTAAAAACAACATCGGGCTTTTCCTTTAAGATTATGTCCAGCCCTTCTATCGAACTCGTTAATTTCTTAATAACTTTAAAACCATATTTTTCCCAAGCAAAAGTTTGAAAGATTCCTTCTAAAATCCAAGGTTCATCATCAATAATAACTACTTTATATTTATACAAAAAAATCACTCCTTTTAAATAAATATAATTCAATAATTAATCTAACTGTCTAACTGCTTTAGCTCATATTTGTTAAAAACCCTTTTTATAATATACATACTCATCAAGGAATATAAACTGATAGAAAAGAATAAAAAGAATTGACTTAAATAAACTAAAAAGAAGATTATAATAGGAATAAACAAAGATAAAATAGTAGTTAACAGATGACGGTTTGCCATAAAGAAGGCCATTTTTAATACTTCAATAGTCTTTAATGAATATCTAGAGAGAATAGGAAATACGTAAATGACTAAAATAAGTAACTCTATCAATGCAATAAATTGAACTATAATAAATACCTTAGCAATAGAACCAAGTAAATTAATATTTAAAATATTCATCAATAAAATAAATAAAAATATAGATATTATTGCAGAAATTAAGAGACTTTGTACAAAATTATTCTTAAAGCTCTTCCAGAAATCACGAAATAAATAAGTAGACTTATCATCAATTATTTTATCAATAACATGAAATAGAGCTGTGGTTGATGCGCCAATTGTAATTAGAGGTAAACTGAACAAAAACCATAAAAAATTTAAGATAGTTAAGCGATAAATCATATTGCAAATTCTATAAAAAGGACTATGAATTCCAATAAGTTTTCCAAGCCCCATATTTGAACACCCCTTTTTTAGTTATGTTTATATTTTACTTAAAAGACTTTTAGATTACAATAAAATTCTTAATTTATAACTTAGCTCTTTTTCTATAGATGTGTGAATCTAAAATTAACCTTTAGGGAGAAAGTGCGACACTTTCGTGTCAGGAATCGGGAATCGGGAATCTGGAATCAGTCTGTTTTACTGATAACTGGTTCCTGACTGCTGATTCCTAAAACTGTCGCAATATCCCCATATAGTCTTAGATTTAAATCTTTATAATTACAAAATTTCTTCTTATCCAAAGCGCTTCTTTAAAAATACTATCTTCTCTTCACCTTGCTGATTAAACCCACCATGACCATATTCAGGATAAACTTTAATCTCCTTGTTAGTATCCAAATGATTATAAAGGGCAAAACCTGTAGATGGGGGACAAACAGTATCTTCTAACCCTACACTCATTAACACATCTGCTTTAATTCTAGTAGTTAAATTCATACCATCAAAGTAACTTAGCGTTTTATAGACCTGCTCTTCTGTTTGGTGCAAACTATCATGAAGTTTAAAGTAATGATAGATTTCACTATAAGGGCTTCCCTCATACAATTCTACTGCTCTTCTAAAATGGCATAAGTATGGAATATCTGCCATTACAGCTTTTACCTTATCAGACAGAGCTCCTGTTGCAATAGCTAATCCTCCACCTTGACTTCCACCTTCTACAGAGATTCTATCACTATCAATCTCTTCTCTTTCACTTACAAACTCAACTGCCCTGACACAATCCATATAAACATAACGATAATAATAATTATCTGGATTTAAAATTCCCTTAGTCATCCAGCCTGCTGCCCCACCATTATCATAATTATTATGGTCAGGACTCTTTATATCCTGTCCCCTAACATCAACAAGTAATACTCCATAACCCATTAATGAAAAGCTCAATACATTACTAATTACAACATTATTCCAGTTATAACCATGATACATTACTATCACTGGAACTTTGTTATCCTTACTAACCTCTTTAGGAAGTACATATCTTCCATAAATTCTGGAATTTTTAAAACCATCAAAAAAGAGATCATATACCTTTACTTGCTCTACTGGATAATCAACAGGATTAAGCTTAGCATTTAAAGGTTGCGCCTTTGATTCTTCAATTGTCTTGTCCCAAAAATCTTCAAAATCACTCTCTTTAGTCAAGTCAGGTTTATAGTTTTTAAGCTCCTCTAATGGCATATCAAATAAATTCATTATTAATCACTTCCTTTACAAAATTAACCTTAATTTTTTTGTTATATAGGTTTGTGAATCTAGAATAAAATTTAACCATGACGCTATGGAGAGAAAGTGCGATACTTTCAAACCCCCTCTAACTCCCCCTTCACAAGGGGGAGGATTAAAAATAAGGTTTTAAGTCTTCCCCTTTATGAAGGGGGAAGATTTAGATGGGGGTGGTTTAAAAATTGTCCTAATATACTAATTAAGTTTCATTTTGAATTCACATACCTATAATTTAAAATTTAAGATAATTATCATTTCAGGATATCATCTATCAACTCTAACTCTTCATCACTAAAGTCTAACTTCTCTACAATCTTAACATTCTCCTCAAGTTGAGATGGTTTACTTGCTCCTACTAAAGCAGAGGTGACTCTTCCCCTTCTTAAAACCCATGATAGAGCCATTTGAGCTAAGCTCTGCCCTCTAGTTACTGCAATATTATTTAATGCTTTGATTTTATTTAGTTTATCTTCAGTAATATCATTCTCACTAAGAAATCGACTAGAACCTGCTGCTCTAGAGTTTTTTGGAATCTCCTTCAAATATTTATTGGTCAATAGACCTTGGGATAAGGGAGAAAATACTATGGAACCGACACCTTCTTCTTCTAGAAGATCCAATAATCCATCATCTTCAACCCAACGATTGAACATAGAATAAGAAGGTTGATTAATCAATAACGGTGTTCCTAAATCCTTTAGTATCTTTACTGCTTCTTTAGTCTCTTGGGCATTATAATTGGATATCCCAACATAGAGTGCTTTTCCTTGACGAACAATTAAATCAAGTGCGCCCATTGTCTCCTCAAGTGGTGTATTAGGATCTCGGCGATGGTGATAGAATATATCTACATAGTCTAAACCTAACCTCTTTAAACTTTGATCTAAACTAGCTACTAAATACTTTTTAGATCCCCAATCACCATAAGGACCTGGCCACATATCATAACCAGCTTTAGTAGAGATAACCAACTCATCTCTATAACCTGCTAAATCCTTCTTTAAAATTCTACCAAAGTTCTCCTCAGCTGAACCTGCTGGTGGTCCATAATTATTGGCTAAATCAAAGTGAGTAATCCCTAAATCAAAAGCTTTATGAACTAGAGCGCGACTATTTTCGAAACTATCTACTCCACCAAAATTATGCCACAGTCCTAATGAGATAGCTGGTAGTTTTAAGCCACTCTTCCCACAACGATTATACTGCATCTTATCATATCTATCCTCTGCTGGACAATAAACCATCTTATTACCTCCTATAAGATTAATAGAATTCAATCTTTAATTCTTATATACCCTTTCAAAATCTAAATCACCATTAAATACTGTTGCCCTATCTTGATAGAATTTAATAAAGTCAGCCTTCATCTCATGCTCGCCATAAGGTACCCAAAAATGGTCTGGTGCTCCATTTCTCCACACTAGTAAGAACTTAATCTGCCTAGCCTGTTGATTAGACTTGATTGCTTCTAATAAATCCATATACCAATTATCTCTCTTCTCTTCACCAATAGCTTTCATACTATCAGCTATACCTACTTCTGTCAAAGCTGCTACTTTACCTCTATTTTCAGCAATTTCAACTATAATCTCTAAATCATTCATTAATTTACTTTGCCATTCTAAACCAAACCCATAAGAATCCATACCAATTACATCAATATAATCATCACCGGGATAACGTTCTAGATAATCTTCTACACCATCAAAATGTCCATTTGGAGAGTATGCATACAATAAATTATGAGTCTTTTTTTCATCTCTTAAATACTCTACAGTAAATCTAAATATCGCCTTATACTCTTCTACTGTACAAAAATCTGCTCCCCACCAGAACCAGCTACCATTATTCTCATGGAAGGGACGATAAATAATAGGTACTAATTTTTCATCCTTGCCCTTAAGGTTTTTAAAGAAGTCTGATGTTCTATCAAGATACTGCTTATACTCTTGATGCTTGCTCCCACCTGGCAAGATTTCAGCTACAGCTTTAGTTGTGTCATAGAAGTCTTCACCAGTTACAAAATTAAACATATGGTCACTAAAGGTATTGATCCCACCACGCTCATAAGCCTTAATTACATGCTCAGCAAAATCCCAGCCATCTACAAAATCCCAACCATAAACAGCAGGGTAATCACCTATAGTGTCATAACAATCTGATTGAGTACCATCTAATTTATTAATGGTCATTCCTTGGGTTGTAGTGTTTTGGTGTCCAAATAAGATTTGATTTTCATTGATATTCTGTAAGTATTTATAAAGTGATTTAGTCTCTGCTGTTAAATTAGAATCAACAGTAATTAGTTTAGCATTCACCATCTCTCTTCCCCCTTGTCTTAGAAATTTTAGCTACTCAATAACTTATAACTATAATTAAAAAGGTAAAGCTTTAAAAACAGACTTACCCCAACAGCTAATATGCTTTATATAAAGATATCTAAAGGGATTAATCCCTTTAGATATCTTTATAGTTAAGTCAATTATTGTAAATTTTCATTTAATTCATCAACAACCTTTTGTACTTTAGGTCTCATACTCTCAACAAAATCCTTCCAATCCTTTTCAATCTCATCAGCTGATGATGAAACGATAAGTTCAGTAATTTTATCATTTACTTTTTGAGTGAAAGTACCATATTTATTCTTCATAGGTCCACTAAAGAAGTTAATTTTATATTCCTCTTTACCTGTTGGTTTTAGATAAACATCATCTTGTCTTAACCTATCATATACCTCAGCTACAAGCTTTCTTGTATATTCACTGTATCCAGGGTTTTCAAATTCCCACTTTGGACTGTCATTAACAACTCCTGCCCAATCAGCTTTAACATCACTAGGACCTTGAAGTGTTCCATCCTCTTTCTCAGGCCATAGAGGCACAACATTTCCAGCATCGTCATACTTCCAATCTTCACCTTTAATTCCATAGTGAACATAATTTCTACCTTCTTCACTAGCCAACCAATCATAAACTTCTAGCCATCTTGCTAATTTTTCATCACTCATATCTGATCTAAACATAGTAGCAGACCAGTAATCTGAACCTTGAATTCCTAAAATTTTTCCTTCCTGCGGTGTTCCTTTTGGACCTTTTACAAACATAGGAGCAATAGTATCTTCAGCTTCTAGACCTGGATTTGCAGCCTCAAAAGGCTTAATAATTTCTTCAGATAAGGTATATGAAGTCCAGTTATTAAAGTAGATTCCCAGTTCTCCACTAACAAATTTATTTCCAGCATCATTATTTTGAGCAATAGGTTGATCCTTCCATAGGATTCCACTTTCATACCATTCTTTTGTCTCTTTTATACCTTCAACCATTTCAGGCTCTCCTGGTCCCCATACATACTGACCATCTTTATATATATAACCTTCCCATTTTGGATCAACTTGATAGATTCCTGCAAACCAAGGAAAGGCCCAACCGATTCCACCAATACCGATAGTCTTACCAGTTCCACTTACATCTTCTTCTACAAAGGCTTTAGCCATTGCCTTCATCTCTTCAAAGGTATACTCATTATTCTCATGATAGATACCAACTTTTTTAGCCCAATCTTTTCTATAGTAGAACATCATTTGAGAAACATTATTATAATCTGCCTTTTGAATAGAAGCCAGCCAAGCATAACGCTTACCATCAACCTTTACATACTCATCACTAATTAACTCTTCATTTAATCTCTTTAAGTTAGGATATTTACTAAGCAACTCATCAGGTAGTTCTCTAAATATACCCTGCTTAGCCCAATTAATAAACTCTGAATGAGTAGAAGCTTGCACATCGGATCTTAATATTTCTGGCATATCACCAGATGCAACCCAAATTCTTACCTTCTCATTCCAATCTCCCCAGTTAATTGGTCTAATCTCAAGTTCAATATTAAATTTCTTAGAGATATAGTCATAAAGACGGTTTCCATCCTTTTGTTGGCCTGCATACATACTATTAATAGTATAAGTAAACTTTTTAGCGTACTTGCCATCTCCAGACTTGTTAGTAGAAGCATCATCAGCAGCTTGCTTAGAGCAGCCAGCAAATACTAATAAGCTACTTAAAGCTATAACTACAATCAAGATTGTCGTCATAAATTTTTTATTTGACATAAAATCACCCCATTCAACTTATTTAGGTTATCTGATAATTAAATTTCAAATATATAATGAAACCTTTATCAATTCCTATATAAACTATTTATTATTCGATAACTTGTAATCTCCAGATAGTACTTTGGAAATCTCCTATCATATCTAAATCACTAGGTGCTGCTCCATTAAATAATTTAGGCAGATTTAGACCTACGTACATTAACTCATCTCCGCCATAGATTTTATCCATTCCTTTAATCCGATAATTCTTTTCAGGATCTAAACCTTTTAATGTCAGAGTATAATAAGGAGCATTAGGCTCAGTTAAAACTTTATAAAATCCTACATAAGCCTCCTTTTTATCTTCACTAACTACCATCCAAGCCGTATCATTGTTTCCTTCAAAAGGACTTACTAATCTATAAAATTCTCCCTGTTGAACCAATTCTCTAACCTCTTTATATTCAGCAACCTGCTTTTTAACTAGCTCTTTCTCTTCAACTGTAAGTTTAGTTAAATCTAATTCATAACCAAAGTTACCAAACATCGCTACATTCCCTCTAGTCTTTAAAGGAGTAACTCTAGCCAATTGATGATTAGGTACTGCTGATACATGGGCTCCCATTGAGCTTACTGGATAGACCATACTAGTTCCATACTGTATCTTTAATCGCTCTACTGCATCAGTATCATCACTAGTCCAAGTCTGTGGCATGTAATATAACATTCCTGGATCAAATCTTCCCCCACCACTAGCACAACTTTCAAATAAGATATCAGGAAAACGCGAAGTCAATTCTTCTAAGATTCTATATAACCCTAACATATATCTATGAGGTAACTCTCTTTGTCTTTGGGCAGGTAATTTAGCTGAACCTATCTGAGTCATATTACGATTCATATCCCATTTTACATAAGTAATTGGGGCACTATCCAATATATCAGAAACCATTTCAATTACCTTATCACATACCTCTTCTCTAGATAAATCCAAGACCAACTGGCTTCTTGCTTGCCCTCTAGTTCTATTAGGTACATGGATACACCAATCAGGATGAGCACGATATAACTCACTTTCTGGCGAAATCATTTCTGGCTCAAACCATAAACCAAACTCCATCCCTAAATCATTGATCTTCTTACCTAAGCTTCCTAAACCATTTGGTAGCTTTCTTTCATCAACAAACCAATCTCCTAAAGATGTACTATCATCATCACGCTTTCCAAACCAGCCATCATCTAAAACAAATAACTCTAGCCCTAATTCCTTACCATCCTTGGCAATATCTAAGATCTTATCTTCATCAAAATCAAAATAGGTCGCTTCCCAGTTATTGATCAAAATCGGTCTCACCTTATCTCTAAATTTACCACGAGCTAATCTAGTTCTATATAGTTTATGATAAGTCTGAGACATCTTATTTAACCCTTGATCAGAGTAAACCATTACTGCTTCTGGAGTTTGGAAAGTCTCATTAGGCTCTAATAACCAATTAAAATCAAAAGGATTAATTCCCATAGTAACTCTTGTTTGCTTATAGGAGTTAACCTGTACCTGTGCTAAAAAGTTACCACTATAAACAAAGCTGAATCCATAAACTTCACCATGATGTTCATCAGCATCCTTTCTAGTTAAAGCAATAAAAGGGTTCTGTTGAAGACTACTTGCCCCTCTTGTACTTTCAATAGCTTGCAGCCCTTGCTCTAACGGACGCTTCTTAACATGACGCTCTCTAGACCAAGCTCCCGATAAATGTAAAAAGTCAAAATCGGCATCTCTAAAATCTACACTAGTACTCAATGCTCGTTCTAAATTAATATTCTCTTCTCCTTCATTGATAAAACGAGCTGACCTAGCAATTACATCAAAATCTTGATAAACAGTATAAGATAAGATCACTTTTAAATTAGCTACTTCATCAAATAAAGTAACCTTTAACGTCTCTGCTTCTGAACTATCCTCTACATAAGTTGCTGGTAATCCTTCTAATCTTTCTTTTCCTGCTATAATTTCATGGGATAAATATTTCAGATTAGAGATGTTAGATCCATTTTCCAATTTAACTTGATAAGCAGGCTGACGAAAATCAGTATAACCATAAGTAGGATACTCTTGAGGAATCAGATCTAAAGATAACTCCTTTTGTTCAGAAGCTAAAAAAGCTTTTCTACTCTGTTCTCTAATTAAATGGGTTAAATCAAGATCAGCTTTAACCTTCTTCCCCCAATAAAGATGTCCTAAATGACCAGTATTTAATATTTCAAATACATAACTTGTATCCTTTGCTTGTAAATGAAATACCTTCTTTTCTGCATTATAAATAATTGCCACTTCAATCCCTCCAAAATATATATTAGTATAAAATCATGGACACACTTAATTTATTAGAAATTTAACTAAATAAGTGTATCCATATAAATTAACTGTTAAATAATATCAGAATATAACTTGAACTTGTAAAAAAATGAATTAGCTAAATTTCTAAAAAGGATAGTTCGCCATGTTTTTAAGCTCATCTAAAGTAATTACATAGTCATCATTGTATACTTTTTCAATATGTTCTAGGGTATTATCCCTTAATAATAGATCTACAGACCATGAAGAGAACCATGACCACCTTGCTGCTTCCTTTTGAAGAAGCTCTGGATCTGGAATTGTGCCATCTTCTGTCATAGCAACCAATTTACCTGGATACATATCAACTAAATTATAAAATTTTGATGTGCTTGGACTATAGTTATGAGAGTCTAGGTAGATATCAGCACCTATAATATCTACATATTGGTCACCAGGATACCATTCTAGAGATTCCTGACCATCATCTGCAGTCCAAATCCAGATAAGATTGTTCAAGTGATGGTAATTAGTAAAACGATCATACATTAACTTCCATAATTCTTTTAAAGACTCTGGACCTTTAGCTCCCCACCAGAACCAACCACCTTCAGCCTCATGTAATGGTCTCCATAAAACAGGGACACCTGCAGCTTGAAGTTTTTTTAGCTCTTTTGCTATTGCATCAAGATCACGGAGAATTAATTGATAATCTTCTGATTCAGGATGGTTCATAGCATACTCAACATCAAAAGTAGTTGCTTTAGTATAGAAACCACTCCACCATAATTTATCAGGAGCTTCATTTATAAGGTCTTTAGGGGCATTCCAGTGCCAGCACAGACTCACAATTCCACCTTTTTGGAACCAATCTATAGCTTTTTTAACATTATTTGAAGTCGCTCCAAATTCAACTCTAGATGGAGAATAATCCATCAGGTCCAGACTCAAAACAGCTGGTTCTTTTCCAATATTATCTTTAAACCAAGTTGCTGATTTTGAGCTTTGAGCACCTGCCAGTACTTTCTGACCATAAGTATCTACAAGAAAACTCATTAAAGCCTTAGCATTATCAGTAGCATTAGGATTTACTAATTCTTTAGTTGGGTTTAACTCACTATGAGAGCTTTCTTCTTTTTGGACCTTAAAATAATCTATATCTATCCATCCCCAGCTCTTCCCAATTCCTATACTATTTTCTCCAGCATCCAACCAGACCTTCCCAGCTAATATTTCAGTAAACCCTGTAGTTTTAGGTGTCTTTACTTCTCCCTTTGTAACACCATTAATAAGTAAATTATTTGTTTTCTCACCATTAGAACCATCGTAGCCCATAATAATATCATACATTCCTTCATCTTCAATATTAACCTTAACAGTTACAGCATCACCTCCATTATCCAAAGAAGTTACATAACCATCCCCAGAATATCCAGGATTATCTGATGCTACCTCTGTACCATTTAATATACCTAATTCCGCTTCATACTTAATAGTACTTTCCTCACCTGTTTTGGTAAATACTGCTGCAATATCCATATCATCACTAACCACTACTTGAACTGGATTTTCAACCCCTTCTAAATTGCCAGTCCACTCTTTAAATTCCCAACCTTCTTCTGGTATAGCCTTTAAAGTTACTACTCCATTATCCTTATCTATATCTCCTTCAGTTACAATCTGTCCTTGACCAATCTTGTTAATAGAAAGATTTATATCTTTTACACCTTCTGATTTACAGCCTACTAAAGTAAAAATTAAAGCTAATGTAAGCAATGTTAATAATACCTTTTTAGTTTTCAAAATAATCCCCCCATTTTAAATAATTTCTTATCTTCTTAGGAATATGGAATCAGGTGTCAGAAATCAGTTAAAAACACAGATTCCTGACACTAAAGTGTCCCAATATACCATATAATCTTATATTTAAATTAAATCCCAGATTCACAAATCTATAAATAATTAACATAGCTATATTAATATAATTAAAAAAGTTAAAATCACAACAAAGTTACTCTATATATACGGCGAAAAAGAATCATTAGCCACAGTGTTTTAACCTGTGGCGATATTATGAGTCCTACAGAAGCTACGGGTTAAAACCCATAGCTAAT
>NZ_JBSQYM010000072.1:0-14279 GCF_055140805.1 Orenia sp. | reverse complement strand
CTAAAAAGAAATGGGTCTGTAAATCATTTACCTCTAGAATCTTTTCACTCATCTTCTCACCTCCGTGGTTCTTTACTTATCCTTCATTTTAGGGTCTAAGGCATCACGTAATCCATCACCAAATATATTAAAGGCTAATACTGTAATCATAATTGCCGCACCTGGAAACATCATCATTCTCGGATGACTTCTTAGGTACTCCTTACCAGTACTTAGCATCAATCCCCAACTTGGAGTTGGTGGTTGAGCACCTAAACCTAAGAAACTTAATCCTGCTTCAGATAAGATTGCACTAGCTACACCTAAAGTTACTGTAACGATAATTGGTGCTAAAGTATTTGGAATAACATGCTTAAAGATAATTCTAAAATCATTGGCCCCCAAGGATTTAGCCGCTTCTACATACTCTTCTTCCTTCAAAGCCATAACTTGTCCTCTCACTATACGAGCAAGACCAGGCCAACTGATTAAACCTAAAGCTACGAATATCTTTTCAATACCTGGGTCCTGAAAAACCGCCATAATAGCAATAGCAAATAACATAAAGGGAAAAGCCAGAAAAACATTAATTAAATAAGAGATAATATCATCGACTAATCCACCATAGTATCCAGCCAATGCCCCCAAAGCAATCCCAATAACTATAGCAATTGCTTGAGTAATAAAACCAACAGTCAAAGAAATCTGTGCACCGTAAATAATCCTACTAAAAATATCACGTCCTAGTTTATCTGTACCAAAAAAATGTTCTAAGCTGGGACCTTGCATCGATAATTCTATCTTTCCTTCCTCCATTACCGGAGAATAATATGGATCATAGGGAGCAATCCAACGAGCAAATACCGCTAATAATATCAAAGCTACTGTAATATATAACCCAACCATAGCCAATCTATTCTTTCTTAATCTTCTCCATGCATCACGCCATGGACTATGAACTTCTTCTTTAGAAGCCTCTATATTCTCCTTAACCTCTACTTGCGCTTCCATGAGTTCAACCTCCTTTTTTCTACTTCCCATCAATCAAACCTCTTTTATCAAAACCACACACTTATATAAGTTACTAAAAAGAGAAAAAATAACTCTTCAACTTATCTAATTCTACCATCTTAATTTATAATATATTAATCAAACCTAATTCTAGGATCTAATACGCCATAACTTAAATCAACTAATAAGTTAACAACAATAAAGATAGCTGCTAAGAATAATACTGTACCCTGAATCAGTGGGAAATCCCTCTTCATAACAGCATCTACAGCCATTCTACCGACACCTGGCCATGAGAATACCCTTTCAGTAATAACAGTACCACCTAATAAATATCCTAATTGAGTACCAATAACGGTAATAACAGGAATAAGTGCATTTCTTAGTCCATGTTTAATAACTACTACCTTTTCACTTAAACCTTTTGCTCTAGCAGTCTTAATATAATCCTTACCAATAACCTCCAACATACTAGAACGGGTCATTCTAGCAATCCGAGCAGCTTGTCTACTTCCTAAGGCAAAGGCTGGTAAGATTAGATGTTGCCAACTTCCATAGCCTCCTACTGGTAGTAAGTCTAAATTTAATGCCACTACCCAAATTAAAATTAATCCTAACCAATAAACGGGCATCGAAACTCCAATCATAGCCAAAGTCATAAATAAATAATCCCAAATAGAATAAGGCTTAACAGCTGAAATAATCCCTGCACTCACACCTAAAATAATTGAAACTACCATAGCACCTAAAGCCAATTGAGCTGTAGCTGGAAAACGTTCGGCTATCATCTCTGTTACTGGTCTTTTAGCTGTAAACGAATTACCTAAATCACCTTTGAAAAGCCTTCCAATAAATCTAACATACTGCATATACAAGGGATCATTTAGACCCATCTCTTCTCTAATCATCTTAATAGTATCTGGGTCAGCATGCTGACCCATAGCAATTCTTACTGGGTCTCCTGGAACAAAAACAAAGTTAAGTAAGAAAACTATTGTAGCAAGTCCAATTAAAATTGGAATAGACATTAAGCTCTTACGTAAAATATAAGTTAGCATTTCTCTACCACCTTTCTACTAATACATACCTTTAATATAGGTTCGTGAATCTAGAATAAAATTTAACCATGAAGCTATAGAGAGATATTACGACACTTTCGTGTCGGTGTGAGTGAGTAGTTTGAGTGTGTGAAGTGCCTTTTTATTGAATTTCACTCACACTCCCACACCAACTTACACTTATAAGAAGTGTCGCAATATCCCTATTAAGTTTCATTTTGAATTCACATACCTATAAGTTACTTATACTATAGAATAAAATCAATATAATTTAGAAGTTTTATATGATAAAAACAACTAAGAGACAAAACAAAACCAGATTTCTTCCTTACAATGAAAAAAATGTAATATTGAAGTTTTTAAAAAATCACTCTAACTTCACCTACATTTTATTAATTAATTATATTTGTATCTAAAGCTTTAGATACAAATAAGTATAAAATTTATGGATAGAATTACTTAAATAAAAGATTAAGCACTATAGATTTTTTATTTCCTATAGTAGTATCTTAAATAGCTAAGTATATACTCAAGTCATTACATACTTAATTAAGTAACCCCACAAAGTAAAAAAACTTCACCTCCTTAAAATAAGGACACACGTATAATTATATAACTACAACAATATAATTATATATATTTTTTAATTCTTTGTCAAATTGTCAAAATTAGCTTAAAAATAAACTTAAGATTAAGTTTAAGATGAGGTAAATTTATATAATCTTAGCCTTAATCTTAATAAAGGTACTTATATTTAGAATAAGTTTTAGTAACTTTAACTATATAATTTCTTGTCTCTGCAAAGGGAATCTTATCACTACCTTGCCAACTACCATCCCATTTATTCTCTTTTAGCCATCTATTTACATTTCCTTCTCCACCATTATAAGCAGCTAAGACAACCAACATATTATCATCAAACTTTTTCTTTAATTGTGCCAAATACCAAGTCCCATATTTAATATTTACTTCGGGATTATATAAGTTATCTTCAGAAAAACTATTATCGTTTATCATAGTAGCAATCCAGCTACCTGTAGCAGGCATAATCTGCATTAAGCCTCTAGCACCTTTATTTGAGGTAGCCTCTGGGTTGAATTTACTCTCGACATAGATAATAGCCATTATAATATACGGATCTAAATAATATTTACTGGCCTCATTTATAATTAGTTCTTTATGTTTGAGAGGATATATGACCTTTAAAATAGATTTATGATTGATAAAGAAAAGGCTAAAAATACATATAATTAAAAGAAATAAAAGAACTCTCTTTAATCGAATTATCAAAATTAACACTCCTAAAAATTAAGTATTAGTCTAAGTTTAGAGTCAAGGACTTCACTTAAACTTCGACTCAATCTAACTTATTTTCTGCCATACTCTAATTACTTCAGCTTTCAATTCTTCTTCTGTACCATTATTACTGATAATTCTATCAGCATACTCTTTCTTTTTAGCTAAAGGCATTTGAGAGTTAATTTTGGCAATTGCTTTTTGATAATCTATCTGATCTCTATCCATCAACCTCTTAACCTGTATATCCTTATCCACATATACTAGCCAAATTTCATCAAAAAGATTTAACATATCTGCTTCTATCAATAATGGTACATCTACTATTATTATATCATTCTCTTGACTAAGTTGCTCCATCTCTTCTTCTATCTTAGCAATAATAATAGGATGGGTAATCTCATCTAACCTCTCTTTTGCCTTAGAATCATTGAAGATAATCCCTCCCAGTTTATTTCTATCTATAGTATTATTATCTAATATCTCTTCACCAAACTCTTCAACTACTCTCCTCCATAAGAGCTTTTTAGGCTCCATTAAGGAATGGGCGATATTATCAGCATCTATTATTACAGCACCTAACTCTCTTAAATAATCAGAAACAGTGCTTTTACCACTTGCTATTCCTCCTGTTAATCCTATTCTCACTTTTATCGCTCCTTCTAATAAATAATAAATCGAAATCAGGAATCAGTAAAATAGACTGATAATAGATCCCTGATTCCTGATAACTAAAGAAACTTAACTATCCCTAATAAGATTAAAATAAGACCTGATAATAATCTTATTTTATCACCTGCTACTGCAGATTCAATCTTTTTTCCTAAATAAATCCCACCAGTTAATAATATAAAATTAAATATGCTGACTGAAGCTGCAGTTAATAATGAATCATAACCTGTCATCGCTGCTGCAATTCCAGCTCCAAAAGCATCTAGTGCTAAGGCAATTCCTAAAAAGATAGATTCTTTATTACTAATGACACCAGAATAATCAGTGTCAGCTTTAGCAGGTTCTTTTAAAATATTAATAATTACTCCAAGAGGTTTAATCTTTAAAGTTAATAATTCTGTGGGGGAATCTTGATTATTATCTCCTTCTTTAGTATGTAGCAATTCTGCAATAAATCGATAAGTCCCAATAGCTATTAATAATCCTCCTCCTAGCCTTGTTGCACTACTTACTGTAAGAAAGTTTGCCAACAAATTTCCTAAGCTCATAGAGAAGAGAATCATTATTCCAGAAAAAAAAGTGATAATTAATATAGGTAAAAGACCAATTCTTATCTTCTTTAACCCATAAGTAACACCTACAACAAATCCATCTAAGCTAACTGCTAAAGCTAATACAAATACGGCAAGCAAGTCCATAGAACCCCTCCTTCCATCATATTTGATACCTATAACCAGAATATGACGGAAGAGATAGGTCTGTGATTAAATTGCATCTTCCCACAGTAGATAATATTCTTCTAATTGACTTTTAATCATCTCATACTCCTGATGTAGCTCAGTTAATTTCTCAGTATCTGTGCAAATTTCTTCTAGATTAAATTGCTCCTCTAATTCTTCTAATCTATTCTCTAATTTCATAATATCCTCTTCGAGTTTATCTAAATTAATGCTCTTCTCTTGCTTCTTCTTAGTATTCTGTCTTTTTTGCTCTTGAATTATTTTCTTTTGAGCCTCTTTTTCTTCTAAATACTTTAAATATTCTCTGCGATAATAGGAATAATTACCTAAGTAATCTATTAAGGTCTGATCTTGTAGAGCAAAGACCTTATCAACTAACTTATCTAAGAAGTATCTATCATGGGAGATAAGAAGAATTGTGGCTGGATAATCCTTTAGAGCATCCTCTAATATCTCTTTAGACTCTATGTCAAGATGGTTAGTAGGCTCATCTAATAATAATAGGTTGAAGTCTTGGACCGATAATTTGGCCAAAGCTAACCTTCCCTTCTCTCCACCACTTAAAGTTTCTACCTTCTTAAAGACATCATCACCTTTAAATAGAAATCTTGCTAAAACATCCCGTGCTTGACTTGTAGTCATACCTTTAACCTTCATCATCTCTTCAATTAGATTATATTCATGATTCAATTCTTCATGCTCTTGGGAAAAATAGCCTACTTTAACTTTAGTCCCAAATTTAATCTGCCCTGAATCTTTACTTATCTTATTTAAGAGGATTTTAAATAATGTCGATTTTCCACTACCATTAGCTCCCACCAATGCTATCTTTTCACCACGATAGATTTTAAAGTTAACATCTTTAAAGATTAATGTATCTTCATAAGACTTACTTAAATCTTCACCAGATAATACCTCTTGTCCACTGACAGTCTCTGATTTAAATTCGATTTTGGCTCTATCGAGAGTAGGAGGCTTTGGGATTATCTCCAATCTGTCAAGCTGTTTCTGTCTTCCCCTAGCCTGTTTAGACTTAATCCCAGCCTTATACTTTCGGATAAAGGCTTCAGTCTTCTCTATCTTCTCTTGCTGTTTCTCATACTCTCTTTGCCAAGTCAATAGACGTTGTGGCTTCTCTTTTTGGTAGAAGGAGTAATTACCTTTGTATTTCTCTAATCGACCCTTCTCTAACTCCCAAATCCGATTGACTACCTTATCTAAAAAATAACGATCGTGAGAGATAATTACTATAGCCCCAGGATAACTATTTAGATAGTCTTCTAACCACTCTTTAGACTCCAAATCTAAATGGTTGGTAGGCTCGTCCAACAACAATAGCTCTGGTTCTTGTAATAGTAGCTTCGCCAGGGCTGCTCTAGTCTTCTGCCCTCCACTAAAATCACTCATACTATTATCAAACTGATCATCTCTAAAGCCTAAGCCTTTTAATACACCCTTTATTCGACTCTCAATCTGATAGCCACCACTCTGCTCATACTCTTCACGAAGGTGACTATAACGGTTCATTACCTTCTCTAAATCATCACCACCACTTTGGCTCATCTCAACTTCCAAAACCCGTAATCTATCTTCTAAAGCAAAGATATCCTCAAAGACTGTTAGCATCTCAGAGTAGAGTTCTTGAGATAAATCTAATCCAAAGTTTTGAGCAAGATAGCCAATCTCCAAATCATTACTAGTTAGGATTTCTCCTTCATCTAGCTGCTCTAAACCTGCCAAAATCTTAATTAGAGTAGATTTTCCAGTACCGTTGACTCCAATTAGACCGATTCTATCATTCTTTTCAATCTGTATTGATATATCCTCAAAGATAACCTTTTCAGGATAATACTTACTTCCTTCTTTTAATTGCAATAAACCCATCTTAAATTACTCCTCCTGCTTCTGACAAGCTGGACAGAAATATGTTCCCCGTCCTCCTACCTTTATTTTTTCTATCTTGGTACCACATTCACTACATTCTTCCCCTTCTTTATCATAAATCATCAGATAGTTCTGATGACTACCTGACTCTCCACTGGCATCTACATAATCCCACTTGGTAGTCCCTCGATGTTCAACCCCATCACTTAAGACCTTCACAATAGCATGATAGAGCCTTTCAATCTCATCATCCTCTAAGGTATCAGCAGTTCGTAAAGGATGTATCTTGGAAAGAAATAATGCTTCATCTACATAGATATTACCTAGACCTGCTAAGAATCTTTGATTTAGAAGTAGGGGTTTCACCTTCCCTTTCCGTTTAGCTATCATCTCCTTTAATCTCTCTAAGGTAAATTCATCACTTAACGGCTCAGGACCTAACTTGGTTAAGCTTCCTGCATCCTTTAAATCATCGACTAAATAGATACGGGTAAACTTACGCTTACTCCCCATTCTTAGCTCATCTTCTCCCTTAAATTTAAAGAAGATACAATCATATTTACTTACTTTACTATCCTTTTGAGTATAGAAGAAATAACCTGTCATCCTTAAGTGTCCCACAAGATAATAGCTATTATCTAGCTCAATAATGATATACTTTCCTCTTCTGCTTACATTCTCAATCTTAGCTCCAATTAACTTATTCTTAAACTCCTTTGCATCAACATTAGCAATTAACTCATCACGCTTGACTTCTACATCTATAATCTCTTTATCTATCACCCTTGGATATAAGGTATCTACTACTGTCTGTACTTCTGGTAGTTCAGGCATATTTAAACCCCCTAATAATAAGTTTAAAATTTCAATTATACAATTAAAATCCTGTCATATCAAAATCACATTCTTATTTTATTATTTCTCTTTTATCTCTTTATTATTTTTATTTGACTTTAACTGTCAACTATACACTATCCACTGTACACTGCATTAATTATATCACTTTAATTTTTATTATCAAAACTTTGCTCTATTATCTCCCATAACTGAGGGAATTTCTTCTTCAAAGAAATTGGTTTGAAGTCACTATTGACAAAAGGATGCACTGTAGTACCAGTAGCCAATAACTTATCATCCTCTGAACGGAATATCTCATATTCAAAGGTAATTTTAGCTCGACGTAAATCCTTAATTTTAGTAACCAGTTTGACTAAGTCATCATAGCGAGCTGGATGATGATAATTACAATGGGATTCTAAAACTGGTAATAAGACTCCTTTCTCCTCTAACTCTCTATAGCTAAGCCCCTCTGCACGTAAAAATTCTGTTCTAGCTACCTCAAACCAACGTAAGTAATTGGCATAATAGACCACTCCCATTTTATCGGTCTGTTCATAAGTAACTCTAATCTCATGGCTATATTCCTTCATCTATATCCCCCTTATTTACAAAGGTCTTTAATCAGAGCTCTGATTAAAGACCTTATGTTATTCTTCCCAGCTATCTAAAATACTCTTTATCTCCGAATCCCACTCCATAGAAACCTCTTCATAATTATGATAGTTCTCTGGCTCAGCCACAGTCTTGGTATGACAAATAGTACATTGAATACTTACATTATCACTGTTCTCACCCAATAAATCATGCAAGGTATCTTTATCACAGATTGGACAATAATATAAGCTTTCTTCCATAGAATCTACCCCTTTCTAATTCTAGTTTAACTAAAATTACAAAGGATTATGAAAATAATTATTTTCCAAATATAGTGTGAGTGTCAGTGTGGGTGTGAGTAAATTCAAAACCTTAATTTTTTACTCACACTCATTCCTCACACTCACACTAACTAAGATCCACTTATCGCTAACTTTTTAACCTTAAAGGTCGGTGAACCAAAGGAACCGACCATTGGATTGAACTTTAAGTCATCACCTAACTCTTCGATATCTTTAAGGAAGTCAATTAAATTTCCTGCAATGGTAACTTCGCTGACTGCTTGTTTAATCTCACCATTCTCTATCCATTGCCCTGTAGCTCCTACAGAGAAGTCACCAGAGATGGTATTTGCACCA
Organism: Orenia sp.; assembly: GCF_055140805.1. Classification (NCBI taxonomy): domain Bacteria; kingdom Bacillati; phylum Bacillota; class Clostridia; order Halanaerobiales; family Halobacteroidaceae; genus Orenia; species Orenia sp. The sequence continues at coordinate 5,567 of NZ_JBSQYM010000072.1, read as the reverse complement.
CTGAATAGACCGATAACCTTATGTACATAGAACCCATTCTCTACTCCACCGATAATATCTACTGGCTTTTCTTCCCCTGCTGCCAAATAGAAGTTACTTGGTGCTACATTAGGAATTCCTCGATAAGAACGTTGGGCATTACCAGTAGACTCTACCTTATCTTTATTGGCTGTATAGATGTCATACAGATAGTTCTTTAAGAGACCATCTTCAATGATATTGGTGGGGACACATGGCACACCTTCATCATCAAAGGGTGCAGTTGCTAAGCCTGCTTCTAAGGTTCCATCATCAATAATGTTTACCTTGTTAGCAGCAACAACTTCGTTTAACTTATCTACAAAGAGAGAACGACCTTTCTGTACTGCTTCTGCTGTTAAGGTACTTGCTAAGAGATACAAAAACATACTACCAACTTCCGGGGTAAAGATAACAGGTGCTTCTTGAGAGTTGACCTGCTTACCACCCAACAGCTTGATAGCATTTTCAGCAGCTTCTTCTCCTGTCTGAACTGGTGTTAACTTATCTAAGCTACGCCCATAGCTCAAAGCTGAAGCTGTCTGCTTTTCTTCACCTTCACTTGCCATTACATAAAGATAAGCATAGCAGGTATTACTCTTGTAGCTTTGATTAAGACCCTTTGAGTTGGCAATAGTAATCTCTGAAATATTATCTCCATATCCAACACTAATCACACTCTCTATCTTATCACTATACTCTAAAGCAGCTTGCTCCATCTTTAAGATCAAATCTATCTTATCCTCGACACTGCTTTCTGAGAATTGGGGATTATAGATATCAAGTTCTTTGTACTCATAATCACCATCAGCTAAGGTACGATGTTCATCCTCTACAGCTATCTTGGCATTAGCAATTGCCTCTTTAATTACCTTCTCTATCACTCCATCATTGAAGTTAGTAGTGTAGGCAAATCCCATCTTACCCTCAACAAAAACTCTAATTCCTAATCCTTTAGAATGGGCTGATTCTAAACTCTCTACTTCACCCTCATATACCTCAATACTATTATCTTCAGAAACTTCATAGTAGAACTCTACATCCTCTGCACCAAGGTCTTGGGCTTTAGCAATTAAATCAGTTAAGTTTAATTTAGTCATGACTATCTCTCACCCCTCTCTGTACCACCAACGGTGATCTCTTCAACTAATAATGTCGGTTGACCAACAGCTGCAGGAACACTCTGACCAGCCTTACCACACATTCCTGGAGCCAACTTTAAATCATCACCTATCATTACAATCTTATTGAGTACATCTATTCCTCTACCAATCAAACTGGCTCCCTTGACTGGTTCAGCAAGCTTACCATTTTTGATTAGATAACCTTCTGCTACTGTAAAGATAAACTCTCCTGTAGCAGTCTCAACCTGACCACCACTTAGCTTCTTAGCATATAAGCCATTATCTACAGCTCCTATAATCTCCTCTGGCTTAACTTCACCTTTTTCAATAAAGGTATTTGTCATCCTAGGTAATGGAATAGATTGATAGGACTCTCTGCGTCCACTTCCTGTTGAAGCTCTGCCTTCTTTACGAGCAGCTTTCAAATCATACATATAGTCCTGTAAGATTCCATCCTTAATCAATACATTCCTTTGAGCCTGATGCCCTTCATCATCTACACCATAAGAACCCCAAGCATTCAACACTGTCCCATCGTCAACGGCTGTCACTAACTTAGAAGCGACCTGCTCACCTACTTTACCTGCAAAGACTGAAGAGTTCTTCTGAATAGCATCTGCTTCCATCCCATGTCCACAGGCCTCATGGAACAATACTCCACCAAAGCCATTATTAATGACAACAGGAATTTTCCCAGAAGGAGCAGGATCAGCCTTTAACATAGTAACTGCTTGGCGAGCTGCTTCCCTACCAATATCTTCTGGAGGATACTTATCAAATAGTTCAAAGCCCATATGTAATCCAGGACCTTCACTTCCAGTCTGCATACTCTTACCATCACTAGCAACTGCTCTAACCATCATCCTAGTATGTATTCTCTCATCCTCTACATATAGTCCTTCCGAGTTGGCTATCATCACCTTTTGAGTTGTATCAAAGTAGCTGACCATAACCTGTCTAATACTATCATCATAATCTAAAGCTGCCTTATTTGCTCTCTCCATGATTGTAGCCTTCTTAGCCTTCTCAATCTCTTCTGGTCTAACATTAATTGGGTGGATTAGATTGACTGTCCCTTTAGTCAGATCCATTACCGCTACTTTACTACTACCTCGACTGGCAGCACCAGCAACCTTGGCTACCTGCAATAAAGATTCCTTTGTCAAATCATCGGTATAGGCATAAGAGACCTTATCTCCTGTTAAAACTCTCACACCTACTCCCAAATCATAACCTGTCTTTACCCGCTCAATTCTAGAATTTTCCAAGGTCATTGCATTACTAATCGAATCTTCAAAATAGACCTCAGCAAAGTCTCCTCCACCCTCTAAAGCAACCTGTAAAATCTGTTTGATTAATTTATCTGATAACATAAATTACACCTCACTTCTTTTTTTAGTTGACAGTTTACTGTTGACGGTTGACAGTTACAAGGCTAAAACCTTATTTATGGTCTAATAATTTTCAACGATTTTGGACTTAACTGTAAACTGTACACTGTCAACTGTCCACTGCTTTACTCCATATTGTTCCAGCTATCCCCAACCTTGACATCAACCTCTAATTTGACATCTAGTTGAACAGCCTCTTCCATCTTCTCTTTGACTAGCTTTTGTACCAGCTCTAATTCATCTTCAGGAACTTCTAATACCAGCTCATCATGCACCTGTAATAGTACTTTGGCATTCAACTTCTCTTCTTTTAAAGCATTGGCTACATCAATAGTGGCTATCTTCATAATATCAGCAGCGCTACCCTGAATTGGAGTATTAATCGCCATCCGCTTAGCAAACTCTCGTCTATGATAATTCTTACTATTAATATCTGACAGATATCTCTTTCGATTAAAGACAGTAGTTACATAACCTTCCTCTTTTGCCCGTTTAATTACATTATCCATATACTCTTTAACCTTAGGATAACGACTAAAATAGAGTTCAATAAACTCTTGAGCTTCATTGTTGCTGATATTTAACCTCTTGGCTAATCCCCAATCACTGATTCCATAGGCAATCCCAAAGTTAACAGCCTTTGCTTTTCTCCGTTCATTACTAGTTACTTCCTCTAAAGGCATATCAAAGATTTCACTAGCAGTTTTGGTATGTATATCTAAACCATGCTGATAGGCTTCTTTCAAACCTTCATCATCAGAAATATGTGCCAAAACTCTCAATTCAATCTGTGAATAATCAGCAGCTACTAACTTCTTACCCTCTTCTGCTACAAATACATCCCTAATCTCTCGCCCCTCTTCACTTCTAATTGGAATGTTCTGTAGGTTAGGATCAGCACTACTTAATCTACCTGTAGCAGTTACTCGTTGATTGAAGGTAGTGTGGATTCTGCCAGTCTCTTCATTAATATATTCTTCTAAAGGCTCAACATAAGTAGACTGTAATTTAGTATATGTACGATATTGAGAGATTAGTGGTATAATCTCATGCTTACCCTCTAGCTTCTCTAAGACACTAGCACTAGTAGAGTATCCCGTTTTTGTCTTCTTAATCACTGGTAAGCCTAAGTTCTCAAATAAGATTACCCCCAACTGCTTAGGAGAGTTGATATTAAAGGTTTCACCTGCTAACCCATAAATCTGCTCTTCTATATTAGCTATCTTCTCTTTAAATTTAACATTTAATTCCTCTAATCCTTCCCTACTGACCTTGATACCATTTAGCTCTAATTGGGCTAAGACATTCAGTAATGGTAACTCTACCTCTTTATATAGTTTTAAAAGATCATTCTCTTCTAATTTAGTAATGAGCTTTTCTTCTAAATCAAATAATAATTTGGTCTTTAATATCAATAGTTCTTTATCATCAGACTCTGGTAAAGCACGCTGCAGATGCCCTTGTACCAGCTCTGCAAAGCTTTTCTCTTGCTCACTGGGCTTTAAAAGATAATCTGCCAGTAATGGCTCAAAGACTAAAGTATCTACCTCAATACCATGTTGTAATAAATATCTAATCTGCTCTTTTCCCTCTAGCATCAATAGTTCTTTACCTGCTATAATTTCTCTTAACCCTTCTAATAATTCATTCTCATCTAAATCTATGTAATAATTCTGATCGTCACAGGAGATTGCTATCTGCTCTAGCTCTCTAGTTAGCTTCTCTCCACTTAACTCTAAATTAATTGCTAATCTCTCTTTTAGTTCTAAACTCTTAAACTCTTCTAAGGAATCTATCTCTTCATAACTGAAGTCCTTGACCTCTTTATGTCCACCGATATAAGAGATTAGGCTGGTAAATTCTAAGTGATTAAATAATTGATAAGCCTCTTCATTATTAAAATTAGAGATCTTTAAGCTTTCAAAATCTATATCTATTGGTACATCTAATTTAATAGTAGCCAATTCCTTACTCATTCTTGCTCTATCTGCTTGCTCTTCTAAGGTAGCTTTTCTCTTCTTACCACCTACCTTATCTATATTCTCTAGAAGCTTCTCTAAAGTACCAAACTCCTTTAATAGTTTGGTTGAGGTCTTATCACCAATTCCATCAACACCGGGAATATTGTCAGAGCTATCACCCATTAATCCTTTCTTATCGATTAACTGAATTGGCTCCAACTCATAATCCTCTCTAAATTTGTCTAGAGTATAATCGACAATATCAGTAATCCCTCGGCGAGTGTACATCACTCTAATATTATCACTAATTAGCTGTAAGGCATCTCTATCTCCTGTTACAATAGTAACCTGATAGCCTTCTGCTTCTGCCCTCTTAGCTAAAGTACCGATTAAATCATCAGCTTCATACTCCTCCATTCCAAAGAAAGGTATCTTTAAAGCCGATAGTACATCCTTTACTAGCTTAAACTGGGGTCTTAACTCATCGGGAGTCTTCTCCCTAGTTCCTTTATAATCCTCATAAGCTTGGTGGCGAAAGGTCTTCTTTCCCACATCAAAGGCCACCCCAATAGAATCAGGAGCTTCATTATCAATTAGCGTCAATAACATCTTAGTAAAACCAAATACCGCATTGGTAATAGTTCCATCAGATTTGGTCAAAGTCGTTGGTAATGCATAAAAAGCACGATAGGTCAAACTGTTTCCATCTAATAAGTATAATTCTTTCTGTGACAAGATTACTTCCTCCCTCTATATATTAAGTGTAAGTGATTAGTGTGTGTGTGAGTTAAACCCACAAAAGAATAACAAATATTTTACCCACACTGACACCGACACTCTATGTACTTTTTCATATATTTCATTAAAAACTCTTAAAATCCTTTTAAAATAGAAGTTTAGTCTAGATTTAGCTAGGGTTATTATACCCTATAGCTTAGATTGTATAATCTAAACTTAAATATGATGGTATATAAATGATTAAACTGCGAAAAAATAAAATAAACACTCCAAATTTTATTTTATTTACGATATTATATATCTATTGGAGTGTGATGATGATGTTAATAAAAAAT
>NZ_JBSQYM010000071.1:0-25895 GCF_055140805.1 Orenia sp. | reverse complement strand
CAATATTTTTAGAAAATATTATGTTATATCAAAAATATTGATATTATAATCTTTAAAATACAACTGAATATAACTATTTATGGTGGGTATAATAAGCATATATCTAAGTTAAATATCATCCGCAGTGATATTTTTAAAGTGCTTAAGATCTATCTACAGTCTTCTTTGATAGATTGAACTTTAATTTATTTTTAGTATTGGCAGATAAAATTTTGTTAGAATTCTTTTAATTGGAAGATACTACACAGATGGGGACTGTGTAGGAGTGTGACAAATGAAAAAATATAAGAGAGTAATACTGTTCAATCTTCTTCTATTATTAATCTGTCTTTTGGCTTTTCCTAAAGTATTAATATTTTTGGGTTTACCAAATAACTGCCAAATATTTGAGGGTAATAAGACACCACTTAAGATAAATTTGCCCTTTAATGTATCTATTAGATCCAACCCACAAGGAAATCTAAAGATTAATGGTCAAAAACTTTCACAGCGGGAATTGAATATTAATCTCTCTGATCCTATTGCTTTACAGGCTTCTTCTGCTGGAGAGTATAATCTTAACTTTAAACTATTTGGTCTAATTCCCTTAAGAAAGATGGTTGTTAATGTTCTGCCCCAAGTTAAGGTGATTCCTGGAGGGCAAGCAATTGGAGTTATTCTCAAATCTGATGGGATTATGGTAGTAAGGAATTCTTATGTTACTGCTGATGATGGTCAAAAATTATTCCCAGCTAAAGAGGCTGACATTGAAGTTGGTGATAGTTTATTAGAGGTTAATGGTATTGAAATCAAGAATAAATATCACTTGGCTAGATTAATCAATGAATTCGGTAAGAAAGGAAAAGGGTTAAGGTTTAAGGTTAGAAAGAAATCAGGAGAAGTTCAATTTAAGGAGATAAATCCTATTAAAAGTAAAGAAGGATTTTATATGATAGGTATATATGTCGATGATGGTGCTACTGGTGTAGGAACAATGTCATTTTATGAACCTAACAATGGCTATTATGGAGCTTTAGGACATATGATCACTGAAGCAAATACTCAATTGAAGATTAACGTAGGAGAAGGAGAAATAGTTAGAGCTAATATCTCAGGAATTAATCAAAGTCACAAGGGATTACCAGGAGAGAAGCTAGGAACCTTCTTTAATGGACAAGGTATGTTAGGAGATATAACCAAGAATAATAATTTTGGGATTTATGGTCATTTATCTATTGCCCCTAAACACCCTTATTTTAAGGAAGCAATTCCAGTAGCAAGCCCTTTAGAGATAAAAGAAGGTCCTGCTAAGATTTATACGGTACTTCATGGAGGAGAGATAGAAGAATTTAGTATAGAGATAGAAAAGGTTAGAAGGCAGTATGAACCTGCTGAGAAGGGTTTGATTATTAGGATAGTTGATTCTGAACTTTTACGTCAGACAGGAGGAATTGTGCAGGGAATGAGTGGCAGTCCTATCGTACAAGATGGTAAGTTAGTAGGGGCTATTACCCATGTTTTTGTCAATGATTCTACTCGGGGTTATGGTATTTTGGCTCAATGGATGATAATGCAGACTGATTTATTAGAAAAGAAGAATCTTGCCAAAGAATTTGCATCATAAATTCTTTGGTTTTTTTTATTTTTAAAAGGAGGAATTTGGAAACGGGCATAGAATTTGTAGTATAGAGTCATTGTGAGGAGGAAAAATGTATTATGAGAGAAACAAATGTAATTAAGGTATTATTAGTAGATGATAATAGGGATTTTTGTAATTTGATTAAAGAGTATCTTGAGCAACAAGATGAATTTAAGGTAGTAGGCATTGCTAATGATGGAGTTGAAGCTTTAAAAGTAATTGATGAAGTCGACTTTGATGTATTGGTATTAGATGTAATCATGCCACATTTAGATGGAATTGGAGTATTAGAAGAGTTACATAGTAAAGGAGTAACCGATGAGTTTAAGATAATAATGTTAACTGCTTTTGGACAAGAAGAGTTGACACAGCGTGTTGTTAATTTAGGTGCTGACTATTATATCTTAAAACCTTTTGATTTAGAAAAACTATCTAATCGAATTAAGCAAGTTACTTCTAAAGTAGCTAGTGGTAGTAGAGGTTATACTCTTAGCTCTTCAATCAATAATCCAAGCAATACTAAGAATGTGGAAGAAAGAATTACTGACATAATGCATCAGATTGGAATTCCAGCACATATTAAAGGTTATTTATATTTAAGAAAGGCTATCTCTATGGTTGTTGATGAGGTTGAACTATTAGGTGCTGTAACTAAGGAATTATATCCTTTAGTAGCTAAAGAGTTTAATACAACAGCCAGCAGAGTAGAAAGAGCAATTCGACATGCTATTGAGGTTACTTGGGAGAGAGGAAACACCAATGCTATCAATAGAATCTTTGGTCATTCTGTGACAACTGCTAGTGGTAAACCTACCAACTCTCAATTTATCGCTAAAGTAGCAGATAAGTTAAGAATTGAATTGAGAGTTAGCTAGAGAATAAACTCAATATCGAATACAAGTAAAGGTTAAATTAGAGCATCCAAAACTTTGGGTGCTTTTTTGTTTTGTATTTCAAAGAAAATAATATAAATTTATGGAAGGGATTATTTATCTAACGAAGAAATATATAGTATAAAATAAAAAGGGGTGAATAGTATTTTTTCATTTGAGCAGATATTTAAGTTTGATAAGATGATTACTTCTAAGATAATTCAAGGAGTATACATCTTAGGTTTAGTAATGACAACTTTAAGTGGTTTATTTATGTTTACAAAATCTTTTATGCTTGGATTAATGATTATAGTTTTTGGAAATTTATTCTTAAGAATCTATTGTGAATTAGTAATTGTATTCTTTAAGATCAAAGATGATGCCCATGATGTTAAATTATATTTGGCTGAAATTGCAGAGAGTTTGCAAGAGAAGGATAATAGTTAAATTAAAGTATGAAGGCTGTGTCATAATTATGGCACAGCTTTTGTATTTTATAGTAATTTAATTTTGTTAATTTTTTTTGTTTTAATTCTAAATTGTACATTGTGAATTGTAAATTAACTCTGCTCCCTTTTATTAGAAGTATGAGAGTAATTCAATCAAGATATACTAAAGATAGTAGTAAATTTAGGAGGCTCCCACTATGGAATTAACTGGAAGAGTTAGGCTAGGTACTAAGACTAAGGATTTAGTTAAGCGATTGCTTGAAGGGGAGATAGCTATCATTGATCATAAGGATATTGATCAATTAGCTGCTGAGTCATTGATTGAGAGAAAGGTCAAGGCTGTTATCAATGCCAGTCCATCTATCAGTGGTAAATATCCTAATTTAGGTCCTAGAAGATTGTTGTCAGCTGGGATAGTAATTATTGATAATGTGGAGAAGGATATCTTTGATAGCTTGGCTGAAGGTGATTTAATTACTATCAAAGATGGTCAGATATTAAAGGATGAAGAGCTATTATTTCAAGGTGAAGTTCTTAATACTAAGAAGGTCGAGCAGAGGCTAGAGCAGACTAAGGAGAATATTGGTGTAGAGTTAAATAAGTTTGTAGATAATACCCTAGATTATGCTAAAAAAGAGAAGCATCTGATTTTGGGAATAGATATACCTAAAGTAGATATTAAATTGAAGGATAAGGATGTTTTAATAGTAGTTAGAGGAAAGGACTATCGAGAGGATTTAGAGGCTGTTAGTTCTTATATTAGGGAGGTTAGACCTGTCTTGATTGGAGTAGATGGAGGAGCAGATGCTTTAGTAGAGTATGGTTTTGAGCCTGATATTATCATCGGTGATATGGATAGTATCAGTGATGAGACCTTAGCATCTGGGGCTGAGTTGGTTGTCCATGCCTATCCTAATGGTCATGCTCCAGGAATGGAGAGGATCAAAGCTCTTGGTTTAGCAGCTAAGACCTTTCCTGCGCCAGGAACAAGTGAAGATATTGCTATGTTATTGGCTTATGAAAAGGGTGCAGAGTTGATTGTGGCTGTAGGTACTCATACTACTATGATAGATTTTCTAGAAAAGGGTCGCCCAGGAATGGCTAGTACTTTTCTGGTGAGGTTGAAGGTAGGAAGTAAATTAGTCGATGCCAAAGGGGTCAATAAGCTATATAAAAGCCGAATAAAGCCTAAATATGTTGCAGAAGTTTTAGTAGCATCATTAATACCAATTATTGCTATAATGAGTGTATCAACACCATTTCATCAATTACTCAAATTATTACTAATCAGATTAAGAATGAATATTGGCTTTTAGGAGGAGGATTATGTTAGTTGATTTAAGATATCATGTGATTACAATTGTAATTATATTTGTAACACTGGCGATTGGCATCTTGATTGGTAGTAGTATGGTAGGAAATGATTTGATTGTTAATGAACAGAAGCATTTAATCTCAAATTTGGAAGAAGACTTTAAGTCTTTAAGGACTCAGAATAAAGAATTCTCTAAAGAGGTTAACTATTTAGAGACTAGATTGGCTGATAATATAAATTTTCAAAAGATGATTATGCCTTTAGTAGTCAAGGAGCAGTTAAAGGATCAAAATTTGTTGTTAGTAGTAGGTGATAATGTTAATCCTGATTTAAAGGATAAGATAATTGAAACATTGAAGCTAGCTAATGCTCAAGGGATAGAGGTAATTAAAGATTTAAATAATTTGGGTGAAAAGAGAGATTTTACAAAGGTGCTCTTGTTGGGAGATTTGGATGAAGGCCTTAATTATCCTATTAATTTAAAGGAGAAGTCTATCAAAATTGATTTACAGAGTATTAAGAATATCTCTGGATTGATTAAGTTGGTATTTGAGGTTGCAGCCAAAGACCTTCCAAGTGTTGAGGAGGGAGAGCATTGGATAAATCAATTTCAGTTTTAATCCCTGCTTATAATGAAGAGGAGAAGATTGAGGATACTATCAAGAGTATCAGAGAGTTAGAGGGGGTTTATGAAGTTGTTGTAGTTGATGATGGCTCTATAGATAATACCTATCAGAAGGCTAGTAATTTGGCAACTAAAGTAATCAGATTAGAGCAGAATCAAGGAAAAGGTACTGCTTTAAATCGTGGACTCAAGGAGGTTAGTGGAGATATCATCCTCTTATTAGATGCTGATTTGGGCAATAGTTCCATAGAAGCAATGAAGTTAGTAGAACCTCTCTTAGCTGGTAGAGCAGATATGTCTATTGCTAAATTTCCTCAAAGTCAGACTAAAGGTGGCTTTGGACTGGTCAAGGGGTTAGCTAATTGGGGATTAAAAAAGTTGACCTGCCAAGAGTTTTCAGCTCCTCTTTCTGGACAAAGAGCCTTGTCTAAAGATGTAGTCAAAAAGGTAAGCAGTTTTGCCAAAGGTTTTGGGGTAGAGGTCTGCTTAACTGTTGATGTCTGCCAAGCTGGATTTAGAGTAGAGGAGGTTCCAGTAATGATGAAACATCGTGAAAGTAAGAGAGATATTCAGGGTTTTATACACAGGGGAAGACAATTTAAAGATGTGGCTCTTGTGTTGTTCTCTAAAATTAGGAGAGTATAAGGATAAGTAAGATAATTAATTTAGTGTTCTTAGGATAAAAGTTAATCATAGGATATCTTACCCATATAATCATCAAATTTTAGAATAAAATTAAAATATATCTTTATATAGAGATAATGCGACACTTTTAAAATTAGCGTGAGTGGGTGTGTGGGTGTGAGTAAACCCCAATAAAAAGAAGTTTTACACACACTCACACTCATAGTTCACACTCGACACAAAGTGTCCCAATCTCCCCATTAAGCTTCTACTTTAGATTTGGAAACTATAGTATTTATAATCAACTAGATTAAATTATAGATAAGAAGGTAGGTGTAACAGTGTTAGCTATTACAACATTAATAGGTGTTAGTTTTATTTTATCTAAAATTGGATTTAAGCTAATTCCCCCTCTGTTAGTCGAAGCAAACTCTGTTGCTCTTAACTTTAGGGGTGATAAGATACCTGTAGGTTATGGACTTATCTTCTCTTTTAACTTAATTTTTATTTTAATTTTAGGAACTTTACTTGGTTATTATTCCCTACAGCAATCGATTCCTTTAATCACTTTAATCTTGTCGATGGCTTTTGTAGGGTTATTAGATGATACTTTTGGCAACAAAGATAGTCAGGGTTTTAGTGGACATTTTAGATCATTATTAGTTGAAAGGAGATTGACTACAGGAGCAATTAAAGCTATCTTCTCTTTTATAATTGTTTTCTTTATCAACTATTATTGGAATAAGAGTTATTTTGATTTATTTGTTAATACTTTTTTAATTTTATTGATGAGTAATTTTATTAATTTAGTTGATTTAAGACCAGGGAGAGCTTTGAAGATAACACTATTATTTTTAATAATATTTCTTGTGATAGGCTTAAATAATTATTTATTAATTATACCGTTAATCATTATGGTCTTGCTTGCTCTAAACTTTGATTTACAAGCTAAGGGGATGATGGGAGATATAGGTTCTAATGTATTAGGGGTAACCTTGGGTGGAATAGTGGCAATAAATTATGGCATCTATATTAGAACTTTAACTATGTTTTTGTTATTTTCTATTCATTTATACAGCGAATTTTATTCATTATCTAAATTGATTAAAAATAACAAAATTTTATTATTTCTTGATGAATTAGGACGATGAAAATAATTATTAGTAAATTTAATTCTATTCTTGACTAGGTAAATTAAACCCTATATAATAAGTTATGAGTTACTTATATATGTCACAAATAAGTAGCAAGAAGTAGAGTAGAACGAAAATTGTAAAAAGGAGGATTTTGAGTATGGAGAAGAATGTAGAAAATCGTGACCAATGGGGAAGTAGACTTGGATTTATTTTAGCTGCAGTTGGTTCTGCCGTTGGTTTAGGAAATATTTGGCGTTTTCCGTATATGGCTTATGAAAATGGTGGAGGTGCTTTCTTAGTTCCATATCTATTTGCTGTATTAACTGCAGGAATTCCATTATTGATTTTGGAGATGGGACTTGGGCATAAGATGAGAGGTTCTGCACCATTAGCTTTTAGAAAGATTAAAGAAAAGTATGAGACCTTAGGTTGGTGGGCAGTGCTAGTAACAGCTGTAGTAACTATTTACTATTCTGTTATTGTAGGTTGGGCCATCAGCTATATGTTTTTTGCTATAAAAGGAAGTTGGGGTAATGATCCAGTAAACTTCTTTGTAAAGGATTATTTGGGGATGACAGGATTTTGGAATTTAGGTGGGATTAGAATTAATGTATTATTCAGTTTAGTTGCTGTTTGGGGATTAACTTATGTAATTTTATATAATGGTATTAAAGAAGGAATTGAAAAGGCAAGTAAGGTTTTTATGCCTCTGTTAATAGTGTTAATTGGTATCATTACTCTTAGAGGTGTGACTTTACCAGGTGCTGTAGAAGGATTAAATCACTTTTTAGAGCCTAATTTTGCTGTGTTAAAGGATCCTAATGTTTGGGTTAGTGCCTATGGACAGGTATTCTTTACCTTGAGTCTAGGTTTTGGAATTATGATTGCTTATTCTAGTTACTTACCAAAAAAATCTGATGTCATTAATAATGCTTTTATTACAGCATTTGCAAACTGTGGATTCAGCTTCTTATCTGGATTTGCTGTATTTGGTATCTTAGGATATATGGCACAAACACAAGGTGTTGCAATTAGTGAAGTAGCTGGTAGTGGTGGAATTGGTTTAGCTTTCTTTGTATTTCCACAAGCAATTAATCTTTTACCAGGTTTAAATGGTCTTTTTGGAGTATTATTCTTCTTATCTTTAGTTGTTGCTGGTTTATCATCTATTATTTCCTTGGTTGAAGCTTTCACATCTTCAATTATGGATAAGTTCCAAATGAGCAGAAAGAAAGCTGTTACTATAGTTTGTACTGTAGGATTTTTATCTACTACTATTTATGCAACAGGTATGGGACTATCTGTATTAGATGTAGTAGACCACTTTATTAATAACTATGCTTTAGCAGTAGTTGGGTTGGTTGAGGCTGTAGTATTAGCCTATCTATGGAATATTTCTAACTTGAAAAATCATGTTAATGCAGTATCTGATTTCAAAGTAGGTAACTGGTGGGATGTAGCTATTAAAGTTGTTACTATTCCTGTATTAGGTATTATGTTAGTACTTAAATTTAAAGGTGAATTAGCTACTCTTTATGGAGACTATCCACTTAGTGCAATCCTAACACTTGGTTGGGGTATTGTAATTGCATTGCCTATACTTGCGTATGTAATGAAGAATATCAGTTGGAATGAAGAAGTATTATTAGATATAAATGCTACAAAGGGGGAGATATAAGATGACAGCAGGAGCAATTGGAATGTTAATCTTTGGATCTACAGTTTTATTTGGTGGATTAGCAGTTTGTTTGAATATTGCAATGAAGAATGACTAATCTTTGATATATATATAATCCTAGTCCTTTGGGCTAGGATTTTTTCTTATGATATAGAGGCTAATGGGGATGTTGAGACACTTTCGTGTCGGGAATCAGGAATCTGGAACCGGTGTTTATAACTGATTCCTGACTACTGATTCCAGATTCCTAAAAGTGTAGCTTTTCTTTCGATTATATCAGTTATTTTTGTTTTTAAAAGTGAATTTTTATTTTATAAAAAGGAATTATAATAATAGTATTTAATATAAATAAGAGTGAATATATTTTACATAATAATTAGTAAAATTGATAAATTTGATAATCAACTTTTTAGAGATAAAGATTTACCCTTAGAAGTTGATGTATTTTATTAACTAATATTGAGGAGTTGAAAGCAATGAATCAAGAAAGAATTTTAAAACAATTTTTAGATTTGGTACAGATAGATAGTATCTCTAAGGAAGAAGGAAGAGTTGCTGACTATTTGGTAGAAATTTTAGAAGAGTTGGGATTGGAAGTAATTAGAGATGATGCAGGAGAGAAGGTTGGTGGAGAGACTGGGAATATTATAGCTAAATTAGCTGGTGATTCTACTAAACCGACTTTATTATTAAGTGCTCATATGGATACAGTTACTCCAGGGAGAGCAATTATGCCAATTGTTAAAGATGGAGTAGTTTATAGTGAAGGTGAGACCATCTTGGCTTCTGATGATAAAGCAGGAATAACTACCATCTTAGAAGCTTTAAGACTAATTAAAGAGAATGATATTGATCATGGAAATTTAGAAATTGCTTTTACAATTGGGGAAGAGGTAGGATTATTAGGTGCTAAAAATTTGGATTATAGTCTAATCGATGCTGATTTTGGAATTGCTTTTGACTCTGGTGGAGAGATTGGAACTATTGTGACTCAAGCTCCTTCACAGGATAAAATCAATGTCAAGGTAATAGGAAAGGCAGCCCATGCAGGGATGAATCCTTCGGCAGGAGTTAATGCTATTAAAGTAGCTAGTATAGCTTTATCTAATATGAAATTAGGTCAGATCGATGAGGATACTACTGCTAATATCGGTGTTATCCGGGGAGGGCAAGCGACAAATATTGTACCTGATTTGGTCGAATTAGAAGGTGAGGCACGCAGCCTTAGGGTAGATAAATTAGATAGGCAGACTGAGCATATGGCAGATATCTTTAGAAGAGCTGCTGCTAAATTTAATGCTAAGGTTGAGATTGATGTAGAGAGAATGTATCCAGCCTTTGATTTGTCTAGAAATAGTCAGATTGTTGATATAGCAGTTAAGGCCGCTCGGGTGATAGAGATTAAGCCTTTATTAAAATCTACTGGTGGTGGTAGTGATGCTAATATCTTTAATGGAAAAGGAATTCCAACGATAAACATCAGTGTAGGCATGACTGATGTACATTCTGTGGATGAGAATATCAAAATTGATGATCTGCTCAATTCTGTTAAATTCTGTGTTTCTATGATTAGAGAAGCAACTAGGTAACCTGTTGATTATTGCTTGTGTTAGTTAAATCTTAATATAAATAGTGTCTTCTTATGGGGAGATTGGGACACTTTTAAAATTAGCGTGAGTGGGTGTGTGAGTAAACCCCAATAAAAAGAGATTTTACACACACTCACACTCATAGCTCACACTCGACACGAGAGTGTCGCACTACCTCTATATTGTATCAGTTATTTTTATATTTAAATAGTAGCTAATGGTTTAAACTAAATAATTTTACTTATTACTTATTATTTATGATTATAGTTCTTTTTATATAAAAATCCAAATTAAGTAAGTTATTTCTTGATTTTCTATTAGAATTTAGGTATAATTCTTTTAGAGAAGGGAAAAAGATTCAAATAAGTACTTATAATCTATAAATATCGGTAAATAGCTCTTTTTTCAGTGAGAAATTTTATCGAATAATCCTATAATCTTGATAATAAGTAATAAGAGGGGGAAATCGATGAGAGATTTATCAAAATCTGATTTATATAAAAAGATTTCTTTGTTAAGAGAGCAGTTATTGGACTATGATCTGAAGTTAAATAAGAAGGAATTATTAGAGATAAGTAAACAACTTGATGAACTAATTTTAGAATATACTAAAAAGTATTTGCTCAATTGATTTGATATTAATCTCAGCATGAGAATGCTGGGTTTTTTTATTTTTTTCTATATAGATGTCTAATTATACTGAGTAGTTTAAGATAATTAGAATTTTTTCCTCATTAGATAGATATACTAATTTCAGTATTATAACTAAGAATTGCTTTTTTGCAGGACTTTAATTCTTTATATTGAAATAATTATTTAATCTATGGAGGGTAATACATGATAGAAGTTAGACAGGGTAAGGTTGTTGAAATTTTATCACAAAGAGAGGGTTTAACCACTGTTCAGCTAGAGATTGAAGGTGAGCAGAAGAAGGGGATAGGTTATGATGATTTAATAGGGGAGATAAGAAAAGGAGATCAGGTATTACTAAATACAACTGCAACCTCTTTGGAGTTAGGAACTGGAGGATATGATTTTATTATATATATCTTAAATCAAGCTAGAGAACGGGCTAAACAAGGACATATTATGAAGTTAAGATATACACCTTATCAAATCCAGACTTTCAGTGTTGAGGAGCAGGATAGTCCTTATCATGAACGTATCAATAATTTTCATTCTTTAAGTGGAACACCAGTGGTAGTGGGCACCTTACATAGTATGCTAGCTCCTATAACAGTGATGGCTAAAGCTAGCTCTCCTAAAGTCAAGATAACCTATATTATGACCGATGCTGCAGCCTTACCCCTTAGATTTAGTAATACAGTTGATTTTTTAAAGGGTAAAGGGATTATTGATAGTACAGTTACTATTGGTCATGCCTTTGGCGGAGACTTAGAAGCTGTTAATATCTATTCAGGATTGATTAGTGCTTATGAAATCAGTGAAGCTGATATAATAGTTGTCTGCATGGGACCTGGGATTGTAGGTACAGGGACAAAGTATGGTTTTACAGGAATAGAACAGGCTAATATCTTAAATGCTGTCTATCAGTTAGGTGGCTCTCCAATTGCTGTACCTAGAATAGGATTTGGTGATAAACGGGAACGCCACTATGGATTGAGCCATCATAGTAGGACTACTTTAGGTGAATTGACTATGGTAGAGTCTAAAGTTGGAATTCCTTATCTTGATAGGAAGAAGGCTGGAGTGATTAAGGAACAATTAGTTGAGGCTGGGATTAATCATAAACATCAGATTATATATCGTGAAGGTGATAGGGTATTAAAGGAGTTAAAGAGCCTAGAGTTTACTTTTAAGACTATGGGGAGAGGTTTGGCCGAAGAGAAGGAGTATTTTATGACAGCAGGCATAGCTGGAATAATTGCTAGTGAGGAGCTTAGAAAGGATGGATGAGATGGATACTTTAAAAGAGAAGACTATTAATAGTAAAATGATTTTTGAAGGAAATATTATAAATTTAAGGGTTGATGAGGTTGAATTGCCAAATGGTAATTTATCTAAAAGAGAGATAGTTGAGCATAGTGGTGGAGTAGCTGTTGTAGCTTGTAAGGACTCTAAAGTTATCATGGTTGAACAGTTTCGTAAGCCTGGTGAAGAGATTTTATTGGAGCTTCCAGCAGGTAAATTGGAGAAAGATGAGGATAAAAAGGGGTGTGCTTACAGAGAGTTAGAGGAGGAGACTGGGTATAGAGCAACTTCTTTAGAGTGGTTATGTTCTTTTTATACTAGTCCTGGCTTTACTGATGAGATTATAGAGATTTATCTGGCTAAAGAATTAATTAAATATGAGCAGAACCCTGATGATGATGAATTTGTCAGAGTCAAAGAGCTAGAGATTGCAGAGGTTGCTAGGATGTTAGCAGAAGGGGAGTTTAGAGATGCTAAGACGATTATAGGATTACAGTACTTGCTGGCTCAGCTAGATAGGCAGTAGTTATGGAAGAGTATTTTATGGATTTGCACTTACATATAGGTAGAACTAATTCAGGGCAAGGGGTAAAGATTACAGCTTCTGATAGATTGACTATAGAGAATATTATCAGTGAGGGAGCAAATAAAAAGGGAATAGATATACTGGGAATCGTTGATGCTTCTTCACCAGAGGTGATTAAAGATATTGAGAAGTTAGTTGATGAAGGTAAACTAATTGCTTTAGAGGATGGAGGATTGAGTTATCAGGATAGGGTAACTCTAATATTAGGTTCTGAGCTTGAGGTGAAATCTGAAACTGGAAAGCAGGCACATTTAATAGGATACTTTCCTTATTTAGAGAATATCAAGGCTTTTGGTCAAAAGCTAGCTAAGTATGTGACAAATATCAATCTCAGCACTCAGATGACCTATTTATCTGCTAAAGAGCTTTTTGAGATTTTTAATAGCTTTGGTGGAATCGTAATTCCTGCTCACTGCTTTACACCCCATAGAGGGCTATATGGAAGTTATGGAGATAGTCTAATAGATATCTTTGGTGAAGAAATCTTTAAGCAGATTTATGCAATAGAGTTGGGTTTAAGTGCAGATAGTCAATTGGCAGATTATCTTGATGAATTAGGGGAAAAGACCTTCCTAAGTAACTCTGATGCCCATTCCTTAGCCAAGATTGGACGAGAGTATAATCAAGTTATCTTAGAGAAGCCTACCTTTAAAGAGGTACTGCTGGCATTGAAGAGACAGCAGGGGAGAAGGGTAATCGCTAATTATGGGTTAGATCCTAGACTGGGTAAGTACTATAGAAGTTATTGTTTGGAATGTGAGAGAACATTGATAGATAGCTATCCTGCTTTGAGCTGTTGTAGAGATAAGAAGCATAAGATTGTAAAGGGGGTCTTAGATAGAGTTTTGGAAATTGCTAATAATAGAAAGTCTTTGAGCCCTGATTTTAGACCAGAGTATCACCATCAAATCCCTTTGACCGATATTCCAGGCGTAGGTAAGAAGACTTTGGAAAAGTTATTAAAAGCCTTTGTCACTGAGATGGATGTTTTACACAAGGTTGCTTATAAGCAGTTAGTAGAGGTGGTAGGTCAGCGGGTAGCAACAAATATAACTAGAGCACGAGAAGGAAAGTTATCTATTCTTCCTGGAGGAGGTGGCAAATATGGAAAGGTTGTCGAATAATAGAGAGAGTTTGCATACGTTAAATATTACATCAAATGCTTCTGGAGCTGCTCAGGCTGCTAGAAAGGGTGATGTAATCGTAATTGTCGATATTATTGATATGTCAACTACAGCAGAGGCTGCTTTAGATGCTGGTGCTATAGAGATATTTGGGGCTAGTTCTGACAAGGTCTCAGTTCCAGTTACAGTCAACCCTGAGAAGATTGGTTATTTTGCTGGTAAAAAGGCTTTAAAGTATAATACAGAGCTGATTATAGTTACAGAACCTAGACTTGGAACAGAAGAGGAGAGGTTAGATAATATCCAACAGGCTATGGTAGGGGTCAAGCGTTCTGGAGTAAAGGTAGCCAATATAATACCAAATGTAGGTTCACAGGTAGCTGATTTAGCTGATTTTAAAGATAAGGTTGTTCTGATTATTACTGATTCTGGTGGAGCTGCCTTTGATGCTGCATATACTCATGGTGCTCCACAGGTTACTACAGGAACTATTGTGAGAACAGGGATTAAGAAAGGAATTAAGCCAGCTAAGGATTCGGCTAAGCGAGCAATTGCACTGGCTGAAAAGTATAATACAGGAATTACCTTGGTAGCAGCTAGTTCTAATTCTTATGAGGATGTCTTAGCAGCAGAGCATATAGCAAAATTGATTATAGAAGAGGGTTTTTTACAGGTTTAGTGTAATAAAATTGCTTGCTTGTAACATAATAATTAACATTAGAAATTATATTGCGATACTTCCTTAGAGTTGACGGTTGACAGTGGACAGTTTACAGTAAAAAGATAAAACCTTATACTTTAAGAGGTTTAGTGATTTTGAACTTAACTGTCAACCGTCAACTGTTAACTGTACACTGAAGTAAAAGTGTCGCACTATCTCTATATAGCGATACTTTTATGTTTTTTAACTCATCACTGTTTACTCGTCACTCATTACTGCTTTTCAAGGAGGTTTAAATGGCTAATTTTAGATACACGAAGTTAAAGGTTAATAATTTTTTTCGGGATAATATGTTGATTTTAATCTTTATATTGGTCTGTTTTATTGGAGGAAGTATTGCTGGTTCTATTGCTGCTAATACTTTGACCTATCAGCAGAAAACAGTCTTGTTAAATTATTTATCAGGTTTTATTACAGAGGTCAATGAGTTGTTGAGTGATAATCAGCAGTTGATGGCTCAAAATGTTATTCTGGCTAATTTAAAATATGCTTTGTTATTTTGGGTATTAGCAATTACTTTAATAGGAGTGATTGCGATTCCTTTGCTGATAATTTTGCGAGGATTTATAGTTGGTTTTACCTCTACTTTTCTAATTCGGGAGATGTTCTTTAAGGGAGCACTGCTGGCGCTAACCTCGATTATGCCCCAGAATTTAATTCTAATCCCTAGTCTAATCTTAGGGGGATTTTTAAGTTGTATCTTTGTATTCAGGTTTGGAGGAGGAATTTTGACAGGAAGAAAGCATAATCTTAAGAAGCTGTTAGTAGGATATTCAGTCTCTATGGTGGGAATTGCTATCTTATTACTTTTAGCAGCTCTTGTGGAGGTCTATGTAGTCCCATATTTGATTAGGCTAGTGGAGGGGATAGTGCTTTAAGGTTGATGGAGAATTGAAGATTGAGAATGAAAAATTGCAAAGGTTAAAAATCAGATAAATTATCCATCTGATTTTTAACCTTCCTTAAACTTACCATTTCTTAAGAAGGAATCAACTAACTTAGCCGTTTTAAATTTATAATGAATTTCTTTATGACCATAGGGAAGAATGATAAAATCCTTTAAGTCGTGATACTTTACAGAGCTAACTTGGACTCTGCCATCATTGTCTTCTGGTAATAGCTTGCCGAGTATTAGATTATTTTTATTTCCAGCAATTGCTCCTATTTCAACAGTAGCTATATTCTTTAATTTTAATCTATGTATTTTATTAGGATTTAATGAATCCAATGTTTTGAAAACCTTAATAAAGGCAGTGGATAGTCTTGCAACTAAAGCAGCTAAATAGCTTCCTTGATTGGGAGTGGCTATCAGAACAGCTCTGTCTATTTTAGCTAGATATTCTGTAGTAGATAAGAAATTTCTGATGATTATTCCTCCTGTACTATGCCCCACAAGACTAATCTGTTCATTTTGATCTAGTGTAGAGATTATCTTCTCTACTTGTTCTTTAAAGAGGGAGGTACAGTACTCAATTGCTTTAAAGGTTAGAGGGAGGTTAACTAATATCCCATTATACCCTAATTTTATCAGATTATTCTTTAAGGTAATCATGTCTTGTTGATTTTTATTGTATCCATGGATTATAATTACTTGTTTTGCTATTAAAAGCACCTCCGGTTTTATATATAAATATCTATTTTTGATGTGATTTTTAAAATTTTCAGATAGAGTTTAGGTTAAATTCCAAGCTATATTATATTTAGCTAAAGTAATTTACCCAAAATATTAACAAGCTTCTTATTAATACTATAACCAGACATATTTCCAAATTGTTTCTGTTGCTCTGCTTGAGCTTCAAATTCTTTAAGCCAATTTATTTTCTCTTTCTCCCAATTTATTGTTGTATTATTTGAAGTGAGTAGAGGGTTTGCTGTGTATCCTTGTTCAGCTTGTGCTCTTGCAATGAGTTTAGGGATAATAGTTAAATCTCCAAGTTCACAAAGAGAAATTTGTTTGGCTTCATATAATTTATTGGAAAGAGTTTCTAAATCATTAAAAGACATATTATCAATATCATATTTTTTAGATAGTTCATCCCAAATAGCTGGATTAGCCACTCTATTGTCCTCTATTTTTGGACTTTTAATACTATCTTTGATATTGAATTTTTTATCATTATTATAAACCTTATTTCTTTGATGATAGTTAATTTGAGAATTAACTCTACTTATTTTCATAATTAACACTTCCTTTCTTTTTTGAAATTATTTTTAGACTGGCTGTTACGTCCAGCAGTTTCGCGACGTCCCCGACAATACTCCTAATCTCATGTTAGGCAATCGTACCAAGTTATCTTTTATAATATCTCACATATGGTTATTTTTTAAATTTCTATAAAATTCTTCTAGAGTATGTATTCCCTTTTCTGGAGCAGTCATATCCATTGATAAGACAGTTAAGAAAAACTCTATTGGTCCATACAACTTTTGAGAAGTAAATGTTCGTATCATGAATAAGAGAATTTTTCTTATCCAGTTAGGTATATATGTTATCTTGATTTCTTTTTCTGCAATATTGAAAGCAATACTAGCAATTTCATTTTGTGATAATGTTTCAGGTCCTCCTACATTTATCTCTTTTTCTGTGTTCTCTATAGAATTCACACATACTATTGCTAAATCTTCACCATGTATAGGATTTGCTTTATATTCTCCGTTGCCAAATAGATAAACACGTCCTTTTTGTGCCATATAAAAAATTTCTGCCATGTCGGAGAAAAATCCATTTGGTCGAATGATACAATAATCAATACTAGATTCTTTCAATTCATCTACAAATAACTCTTTTGCTTCACATATTTTTAAGTTTTTAAGTTTCTGTCCGTTCAATAAAGAAATATAAATAAATTTTTTTACACCACTTTTTTTTGCTTCTTTTAACAAATTCTTATTAGCTTGATAATCAACATCCATATATGTAAGACCATCTTTTTGTTTTGTAATTCCTACTGTAGAGATTACAAAATCAATATTATCACAACAATTCTTGATTGAACTTGGCTTAGTTATTTCAGCTTCTATTATTTCAACTTTTTGAGAATTATTTTGTTCTAATTTTGCCCTGTTTTGGACAATAACTCTTACCTCATGTTGTTGTTCTAGAAGTTCACTTAATATATAACCACCCAAGTATCCAGTTGCTCCTGCTAATAATACTTTACTCATACAATTATTCCTCCATATTATAATTATTTTAATTTGGTATATCGCCTAACTCATATCTTAACGACACATTTCATATAATCTGCTAATATAGAGGTATTAACGAAGTTGGTGTAGTTAATATCTCTATATAATAATTATAAATTCATTCTTCTACATCATTAACTAATTATCCTTCCATAATATCAAGATAATGTAAATGAGATAGTCAGAGTTCAAAATTTTGACTCTTACATGATTTTTGTGAAAATTAATTTAGATTGATAGCTGATAATAAAGTATAAGGAGTCAGTTATCAAGAATCTGGAATCAGTTAAATTTAACTGATTCTTGCTAACTAAAATATTGTTGAATCTAAATTTTTTATAGTAGTATTGATAAAAAACCAGAATAAAATTAATTTTTTTATCAATCAAGCAGGAACTTTTAATCCTAACTAGAAATAATATAGTAGAATTGGTCTGACGTCTAACAAGATGAGAATAAAAGTAATATTTGTGCAAAGATAGGTTAAACTAAAAAAGAGAGTACTAGTGTGGAGTGTCTGTGAGAGTGTGAGAAAATTCAAATAACAAACACACACTCATAACTCACACTCACACATAAAAATGGAGGTGTAAGGTTTATGAAAATTAAAAGAGTAAATATAATTGTATTAGATAGTGTTGGAATTGGGGCTTTACCTGATGCTGCTGATTTTGGTGATCAGGGGGCAGCAACCCTACAGAATACTGCAAAAGCAGTAGGGGGATTAAATCTTCCTCATTTAGAGAGTTTTGGCTTAGGTAATATTGCAGAGATTGAAGGAGTAGCTCAGGTTGATAATGCTAAGGCTGCCTTTGCTAAGATGGCAGAAGAATCTAATGGGAAGGATACAACCACTGGGCATTGGGAGATAGCAGGAATTATCTCAAAAGATCCTTTTAGAACATATCCTGATGGCTTTCCTGCTGAAGTGATGGATCAATTCCATCAAGCAATCGGTAGAGAAAGTCTAGCCAATAAGCCAGCTTCAGGAACAGTAATCATCGAGGAGCTAGGTGAAGAACATATGAAGACCGGCAAGCCTATCGTTTATACTTCTGCAGATAGTGTCTTCCAGATTGCAGCCCATGAGGATATTATTTCAGTTGATGAGCTCTATGAAATGTGTGAGAAGGCTCGTAAGATATTGCAAGGGGAGCATGCAGTAGCAAGAGTTATCGCTAGACCCTTTATAGGTGAACCTGGCAACTTTGAACGGACTGCCAATAGAAAGGACTATTCTCTAACACCACCTGAGAAGACTGTTTTAAATCACCTTAAAGATGCAGGTCATAAGGTGATGGCAGTAGGTAAGATTGAGAATATTTATGCAGGTGAAGGAATTACTGATGCAGTCCATACCAAAAGTAACATGGATGGAGTAGATAAGACTTTAGATTATTTAAAAGCTGAAAAAGAAGGCCTAATCTTTACCAATCTAGTAGACTTCGATTCCAAGTATGGGCATCGTAGAAATCCTAAGGCCTATGCTCAAGCCTTAGAAAATTTTGATAAGAGATTACCTGAGATTTTAGAGCAATTAAATCAAGAAGACCTACTGATTATTATTGCTGACCATGGTTGTGACCCAACCTATAAAGGAACAGACCATACTAGAGAGTATGTACCATTATTGGTCTATGGTGAGCAAGTAACAGCTGGCACTGAATTGGGAGTTAGAGAGACCTTCAGTGA
Organism: Orenia sp.; assembly: GCF_055140805.1. Classification (NCBI taxonomy): domain Bacteria; kingdom Bacillati; phylum Bacillota; class Clostridia; order Halanaerobiales; family Halobacteroidaceae; genus Orenia; species Orenia sp. The sequence goes on along the minus strand of NZ_JBSQYM010000071.1, from coordinate 6,745 downwards.
TATCGCAGCTACCATTGCCGAAATCTTTGACGTTAAAGGAACAGGTAATGGAAGTAGTTTTTTGAAAGAGATAATAAAATAGTTGACAGTGTACAGTTGACCGTTGACGGTTAAAAGTTAGATAATATAACTGTAAACCGTAAACTGTCAACTGTTAACTAAAAAGGGGGAAAGACGATGTCAAGTAAAACTATGCAAAAAATCAAAGAAAGTGTAAACTATATCAAAGATAAAGCAGGTATTAAGCCTGAAATTGCCTTGATTTTGGGTTCAGGCTTGGGAGTATTAGCTGATGAGATAGAGAATAAGACTGCAATACCCTATAAAGAGATTCCTAATTTTCCAGTTTCGACAGTGGAAGGACATGCTGGGCAGTTGGTACTAGGTGAATTAGAGGGTAAACAGGTTGTAGCGATGCAAGGGAGATTCCATTATTATGAAGGCTATGATATGTCTTTTATTACCTTCCCAGTAAGAGTGATGAAGAGCTTAGGTGCAGAGAAGTTACTTGTAACCAACTCAGCTGGTGGAGCTAACCGCCACTTTAATGTAGGTGATTTTATGCTGATCTCTGATCACATTAATTTTACAGGGACAAATCCATTGATTGGAGCTAATGAAGATGAATTAGGACCACGTTTTCCTGATATGTCAGAAGCCTACAATAAAGAGTTAATTGAATTGGCTGAGCAGGTGGCAGAAAATAAAGGGATTACTATTAAAAAAGGTATCTATGTTGGATTTTCAGGACCTACTTATGAGACCCCAGCAGAGATTAGAATGGTACAGAGATTAGGGGGAGATGCAGTAGGAATGTCTACTGTACCAGAGGTAATTGTAGCAAATCATATGGGAATGGATATTTTAGGAATATCTTGTATTACCAATATGGCAGCAGGGATTTTACCACAGCCTTTAGGGCATGAAGAGGTTATCGAGACAGCCAATCGAGTTAAGCCTAAGTTTATTGAATTGGTGAGAGGAATTATAAGTTCAGTTGACAGTTGATAGTGTATAGTTGATAGCTAAGACCTTAAAAGGACTTCAATTTAATCTTTAACTATCAACTATAAACTCTACACTATACACTAAAAAACGGGGGGTTAAACAATGAGAGCTTATGATATTATCCATAAAAAACGTGATGGCAAGAAATTAACTGATCAAGAGATAGAATTTTTAATTAAAGAATATACCAAAGGTGAGATTCCAGATTATCAGATGTCAGCTTGGACGATGGCTGTTTTCTTTCAAGGGATGGATAAAGAAGAGATAGCCAAATTAACAGAGGCTATGGCTAAGTCTGGTGATAATATAGATTTAAGTTCAATTAAAGGAATCAAGGTTGATAAACATAGCACAGGTGGTGTAGGTGATACAACAACTTTAGTGTTAGCGCCTCTAGTAGCTGCTTGTGGTGCACCAGTAGCTAAGATGTCTGGTCGTGGCTTAGGTCATACTGGTGGTACAATTGATAAATTAGAGTCAATTGCAGGCTTTAGTACAGCCTTGAGTATGGATAAGTTTATTGATAGTGTTAATAACAATAAAGTAGCAATAGCAGGGCAGACTGGAAACTTAGCTCCTGCTGATAAAAAGCTATATGCTCTACGTGATGTAACTGCTACTGTAGAGTCGATTCCTTTGATTGCAAGCAGTATTATGAGCAAAAAGATTGCTTCGGGAGCAGATGCAATAGTATTGGATGTTAAGACTGGAAATGGTGCTTTTATGAAAAGCTATGAAGGATCAGTAGAATTGGCAAAGACTATGGTTGATATTGGTAAAGAGGTAGGGCGTAATACTATAGCTGTTGTCTCTGATATGGATCAACCTTTAGGATGGGCTGTAGGTAATGCATTAGAAGTCAAAGAAGCAATTGAGACTCTAAAAGGAGAAGGACCTCATGACTTGACAGAGCTATGTTTAACCCTTGGAACACAAATGTTATTATTAGCAGAAGTAGCCGATAACCCTAAAGAGGCTAGAGAGAGCTTAGAGATGGCAATTAGTGATGGAACTGGTTTGGCTAAATTAAAAGAGTTAATTGCTAATCAAGGTGGTAATCCTGAAGTAGTCGATAACCCTGATTTATTACCTCAGGCTAAATATAGCTTAGAGGTTAAATCTCCAAAAGGTGGATATGTTCAGAAAATAGAGGCAGAAGAGGTTGGTATTAGTGCAATGATTCTAGGAGCAGGTCGAGAGACTAAAGAATCACAAATAGATTTAGCAGTAGGCCTAAGTCTAGCTAAAAAAGTAGGAGACCAATTAGAAGAAGGAGAGACTATCGCTACCCTATATTATAATGATGAAACTAAAGTAAATGAAGCTAAAGAGATACTATTAAAGTCTTATCAGCTTGGTGATACCAAGCCTGAACTAACCCCTTTAATTTATGAAATTATAGATTAAAAGTAAAAGAAGTGGCTCACTTAACTAAGTGAACCACTTCTTTTTATCTTCTTCGTTCCTCTAGAGAAACATTAATATCAAAATCTCCAATCTCAGTATGCAAAGGAATTACTAAGAACTTTCTTTGATTTGTAGTAATCTGAACATTATCTCCATATGTAATCGATGGAGGTGTAATATCACATTGATAGTCCAACTCAGATAACTTAGTAAGTGAATTTCCTGTAACTATATTAGCCAGTTCTCCAATTGCAGAACTGACCAACTCATCAAATTCATCCATCGACATTCCTGACATTTTGCTAAATACCTCTAAAGCGGTATCTTCACTCATACTATAGTAGATGAATCCCTTTAAATCTCCTGTAACTCCAATAGAAGCATTTACTTTTTTAGCAGAAAAAGGGCTTTTACGAAGGGCTAATTCTCCTCTTTCAACTTCTACTTGCATCATATTCTTCAATACACTTTTAGCTGCTTCAAATATTGGATTAATATATTCCTGATTCATATCTTTTTACCCCCTTTATTAAGATTTGATTTATATACGTAGCCTTTAAAACTTTCTATAATAGTTAATTCTAGAAAAAAAACGATTTTCCTTTTAGATTGTAAAAAATATATTATTATTGAAAGTTTTTTGAATAATGATTAGAGCCACCTTCACTTATTATTAACAGTGTTATAGAATTAATTGGTTCTCCTACAATTTTTGTGAAAATTGGATTAATAACAGATAATTAAGTACAAAAAGTCGATTATCAGGAATCTTTATAATTCACAGGTTGCTGACTTTTGATTTGAGATTCTTAAAAGTATATCTTTAGCTATAACTAGTGTTAATCACAAAGTTCGTTCAATTGACTTTATAAATTTGGAAAAAGGAAAAGAAGAAGATTATGAGAATTTAAATAATACAAGAAGATATAGATATGTGAATTCAAAATGAAACTTAATGGATATATTGGGACTGTTTTAGGAATCAGGAGTCAGTAGTCAGGAATCAGTTATAAACACTGGTTCCAGATTCCTGATTACCGACACGAAAGGGTCGCTATATATCCATTAAATTATACTTTAGACTTGGATATCTATAGGCTATGATTAGTTTATTAACTACTAGTTTAGAGGTTGATAATTTTTTAAATTTTAAAATAAAAGAGTTAAGTATATTATACGAGGAGGTAAGTTATGGAACCAAAAATAAGTAAGAATAATTTTTTGAGTGTTAAAAAGATATCTGTATATTTATTATTAACAATTTTAGCTATTTTAATCGGAGGAACTCTATATTTGAAGAGTTATTTCAATTCCGATAAGTTAGAAGAGATGATAATTCCTAAACTAGAGGATAGTTTACAAAGAGATGTTGTAATTGAGAATATATCTCTTAAATTTTTAAGCGGTTTTGGGCTAAGAATTGATGGTTTTAAAATTCTCAATGGTGATGGCTTTAAAACTAAGTATTTAGCTCAATTTGATAGTTTTAATTTAGATGTAGCTTTATTACCATTGATACATAAAGAGATAGAAATTAAAGAGGTCAGTTTAATTAAACCGATTATTTCTTTAGAGAACAATCAACTAGGAGAGAAAAACTATCAATTTGGGGATGAACAGAAGAATACCAATAATAAAAGTAAAGATTCAAAGCAGATTGCTCTAAATTTGAATCTAGATAAATTAAAGATAGTTAATGGTAAGTTTGGATATTTAGACCAGAGCTCTAATTTAGATATAAAACTAGAGAAGATAGATTCTAGCTTCTCTATCCTATTAAATGGAAATGAAGAGAAGTTGCTTACATCAGGAGAATCTAAAATTGCTAATATAGTTATCTTAGGAGTAGCTGATAACTTAAATTTTAAAGATTTGGATTTTAAGTTAGAACATCGATTAAACTTTGATCTAGCAGAGAAGAGATTAAATTTTAAGAGTTTAAACCTAAATTTAGGGGAGTTTGATTTAAACAGTAAGCTGAATCTAGTTTTGGGAGAAGATGTGTTACAAATAGATAGCTTTAAAGGCAATGTGGGAAGCTCGACTATCGGATTGAAGGCCAAATTAAGTGATCTTTCTAATCCTAAATTAGATTTAGATTTAAAGACTGACTTAAAGCTTAAAGAATTATTGGCTAAGTTACCTGTAGAATTAGATTTGGATTTAGCAGGTCAAGTTATCTCAGATATATCAGCTAGAAACTTTAGCATAAAAGAGCTAAAAAGCAGTATCGAAGATAATAATTTAAAGGGAAATCTAGAATTAGTAGGCTTAAACTTGACTAATAAGCAGTTGCCTGTTGATTTAAAAGAGGTCAATGCTCAAATTGAGGTAAGTGATAAAAAGCTGACAGTTGATAACTTGGTACTTGGCTTAGCTGATAGTAGAGTTAAAGGTATTGTAGCAGTAGCTGATTGGAAGAGACTGCTGACTGATGTAATCAATAAAAAAGAGAGTCTAGGTGGAGCTATTGATCTAGCTTTAGAAGCAGAAACCTTAAATTTAGATAAAATAATCGTTAGTGATAGCTTAGAAGAGTCGATTAATCAAGAGAATAAAATAGAAGATAATAAGCAGGAGCTTTACTTGCCAGACTTTAATTTAACAGCCAAACTTCATCTAGGAACTTTAGTCTATCAAGATGAGCAATATCAAAATATTGATGGAAGATTTAATATAGGCGAGTCTAAAGTCAGGATAGATAAGCTGGAGGTTAATCAAGCTAACTCTAAAGTGGCGGTTAGTGGTCTAGTAGATTGTCAGAAATTTGCTCAGACTGGTGATATTAATCAGATAAATGCCAACTTAAATCTAGATAGTGATTTAAATTTAGCTTTAATTGGGGAAAAGCTTGAGAAGTTAAATCCTCAATTTAAAGGTTATAAGTTGGCTGGAAGGGTAAAAACAGACCTACGAACAGGATTTTCAATTAAAGATGTAGTTGGAGAAGCGCTGGATAATTTAGATAAGATTAAAGTATTAGGTGATATAACCTTAAGAGGGGAGAAGATAAGAATTCCCCAATTGGCTCAAGAGATAGATACTTTAGAAGGTAAAGTTGCTTTTGATAATAAGAATTTAAAACTATTAGATGGAAAGATCAATTTAGCAGAGAGTGACTTAAGTGCAAAGGTTTCAATTTCAGATTGGAGGAGACTATTATCGGGCTTAAGCAAGGGCGATAATAGTGAGGCACTAATAGATGTAGAGTTAGATTCTAATCTTTTAGCTATAGATAAGTTAATCTCTTTCTTACCTAGTAAAGAGGGTGTAGCAACTAAAGAAGAGGTAGAAAAGAAAGATTTGGCTAAATTAATTCCTAACTTTAAAGTAAAGTCCCAAGTAAATATCAAAGAGTTGAAGTACCAAAAATTAAAGGCAGAAAAGTTAATTTTAGAAGCCAGTCTCAATAATAAGGTTATCTCTATAGATAATTTTAACAGTAATATAGAAGATGGTAGAATTAAAAGTGAAGGAAGGATTGATTTAGCAAAAGAGAATCCTAGTTATCAAGGTAAGCTAAAGGCTGATAATATTGAAATTAATCGTATTTTAACCCTCTTTACCGACTTTGATAATAAACTATATGGTAAGGTTAATTTAGATACTAGATTTGCTGGAGTTGGCTTAAAACTAGATGAAATTTTAGAATCAGCTACCCTACAAGGAGAGGTTGTGATTGCTAAGGGAGAGTTAAAGAATTTTATATTGATTAATAGATTAAATAGTTGGTTTAATCTATTTAATCATAATAAATTGGAATTTAAAGATCTAGATGGAAATATCAATTTGAAGAATGGAAAACTATATTTAGATAGCTTTAAATCTAAGACTGAATTTGGAGAGCTAGAGTTTGCCGGTTATTCAACTTTAAAAGGTGATTTAAATTATAATTTATCCTACTTAATCTCTGAAGAAGAGTCTAAAAAGTTAGATTTAAAGAAGAAGGAGTTATTCTATGCTCCTCAAACTAAGCAGGTGAAACTGGACTTTAAATTGAAGGGAAGTGTAAACAATCCAGAGCTAAATTGGGATAAGTCAATAATAGAAGAGCGCTTAAAAGAGAAAGTAGAAGAGAAGGTTGATAATAAGTTAGAGGAGGGTAAAAGTAAACTAGAAGAAGAGAAGGAGAAGGCAAAAGATAAGATTAAAGATATCTTTAAAGGGTTATTTTAATATTGCTTCTTAGCAAATAAGTGGAGAACGGGATGACCGTTCTCTATTTTTTAATTATAGGTGTCCAAGTCTAAAGAGAAATAATAAAGCTCAAAAGCTAAAGGTTAGCAACGAATTAACACGAATTAAAGAGTAAAAGATTAATTAATTTTTT
>NZ_JBSQYM010000070.1:0-15148 GCF_055140805.1 Orenia sp. | reverse complement strand
TTTACTAGCCACAGGTTTCAACCTGTGGTGATGATGACATGTTACACTACGGGTTAAAACCCGTAGCTAAAACTTAAAGTGTCGCAATATATCCATTAAGTTTCATTTTGAATTCACATACCCTATAGTATGGTTTTGATTAGGACTTTAACTGTAAACTGTAAATTGTCAACTGTCAATTAGTTATTACGGGAGGTTTATTTAGATGAAGAGTAGTGAGGTAAGACAGAAATTTTTAGAGTTTTTTGAGAGTAAGGGACATAAAGTGCTACCAAGTGCACCTTTAGTTCCCCAAGATGATCCTACATTATTATGGATTAATGCAGGAATGGCTCCTTTTAAGGATTACTTTAATGGTAGTGCTATTCCACCTAAGCGTAGAGTAAGCACTTCTCAAAAATGTATTAGAACCAATGATATTGAAAATGTAGGAAAGACTGCTAGACATCATACCTTTTTTGAAATGTTAGGAAATTTCTCTTTTGGAGATTACTTTAAAGAGGATGCTATTACCTGGGCATATGAATTTCTAACTGAATGGATGAACTTTGACCCAGATAAGTTTTGGGTATCTATCTATAAAGATGATGATGAAGCCTTTGAGATTTGGACCAAGCAAGTAGGCTTTCCTAAAGAGAGAATAGTTAGAATGGATAAAGATGAGAACTTTTGGGAGATTGGAACTGGTCCTTGTGGTCCTTGTTCTGAAATTCATTATGATCGTGGAGTAGATTATGGATGTAGTGATGATTGTAAATTAGGTTGTGATTGTGACCGTTATCTAGAGATTTGGAATTTAGTATTTACTCAATATAATAAGACTGAAGATGGTGAATACTTGGAATTACCTAATAAGAATATAGATACAGGAATGGGATTAGAGAGAATAGTATCTTTATTACAAGATGCCCCAACCAACTTTGAAACAGATCTGTTTATGCCGATGATAAATTACATAGCTGATAATGCTGGTGTTGAATATGGTGATTCTAAAGAGATAGATATGGCTTTGAAGGTAATCGCAGACCATATTAGAAGTATCAGCTTTGCTATTGCTGATGGTGCTTTACCATCAAATGAGGGTAGAGGATATGTGGTAAGAAGAATTTTAAGAAGAGCTGTTCGTTATGCTAAAGTATTAGGTCTAGAGGTTCCTTTCTTACATACAATTGTGCCAATAGTTGTAGAGGTAATGGGAGATCATTATTCACAATTAGTAGATATGGAAGAGCAGATTAAAAAGATTGTTAAGCAAGAGGAGATTAGATTTGAAGAGACCTTAGAGCAGGGAATGGATATCTTAGAAGAAGTAATTGCTGAGTTAGAGAAGAAGGATGCTAAGCTTATCCCTGGAGATAAAGTATTTACCCTTTATGATACCTATGGCTTCCCTAAAGAGCTAACTGAAGAGATAGCAGCAGAGCAGGGCTATGAGATTGACCATGCTGGCTTTGAGAAGTCTATGGAAGAACAGCGTAATAGAGCTAGAGCTGCTCGTCAGGATTATGACCAAGGGCATAGTGAATTAGAGTTATATAAAGCAATTAGAGAAGAGTTAGGTCAGGACGATTTTGTGGGCTATGAAGAGTTTGAAGTAGAAACAGAGGTTCTTGCTTTGGTTAAAGCTCAACAAGAGGTAGCTCAGATAACTGCTGGAGATAAGGCACAGGTCATTTTAGCTAAGACACCTTTCTATTCTGAAGGTGGTGGACAGGCTGGAGATCAAGGAATTATTATTAACACTAATGCTCAATTAAGAGTAGTAGATACTCGTGAGATTGCAGAGATGACAGTCCATGAAGTTGAAGTAGAAGAAGGAGAGCTAAAGGTTAATGACCAAGTTCAAGCAATTGTTAGTGGAGAGCTAAGAACTGCTACTGCTAGACATCATACCGCTACTCACTTATTGCACAAAGCCTTAAAGGAGTTTTTAGGAGAGCATGTAAATCAGGCAGGGTCTTTAGTTACACCAACTAGACTCCGTTTTGATTTCTCCCATTTTGAAGCTGTTAAAGAGGAAGAGCTAGAGAAGATAGAGGCTAGGGTAAATGAACAGATTCTAGCAAATTTAGTAGTAGATGCTAAAGAGATGCCAATTAAAGAAGCTAAAGAGCAAGGTGCTATGGCCTTATTTGGTGAAAAATACGGAGAAAAAGTTCGGGTTGTAACTGCTGGAGATTATAGTATTGAGCTATGTGGAGGAACTCATGTTAGAGCTACAGGAGAGATTGGCCTGTTTAAGATTCTCAGTGAATCTGGAATAGCAGCAGGTGTTAGAAGAATTGAAGCTGTAACTGGTCATGAGGCCTTGGATTATGTTAAGAGGCAAGAAGATACAATCGCTACTATTGCCGACAAATTAAAGTCTTCTCCTAAGGAAGTAGTGACTAAAGTAGAGAACTTACAGTTACAGATTAAGGAGTTAGAAAAAGAACTTACAAGTCTAAAGGATAAGCTAGCATCATCACAATCAGGGGATTTAATCTCTGAAGCTGAGGAGCTAAATGGTATTAAGACTATCTTACACAGTATCGATGGAATAGATGCTGATGGATTAAGAAAGATGGGAGATAATCTTAAAGATAAGTTAGATTCTGGTATTGTGGTCTTGGCTTCTAAATTAGATGGCAAAGTAATTTTTATTGCTATAGTAACTAAAGATTTAGTCAAAGCAGGATACCATGCTGGAAATATCATTCGTGAAGTTGCCAAGGTAGCTGGTGGTGGCGGTGGAGGTCGCCCAGATATGGCACAAGCAGGTGGAAGTAAACCTGAAAAGATAGAAGAAGCTTTAGCAAAAGCTAAAGAGTTAATATTAGCAGAATAATTTTGATAAACCTCAGGGGTATTATACTCTTGAGGTTTACCAATACTATCTACTATAGTTGAATTGAACAATATGGAGAAAGTGCGACACTTTCGTGTCAGGAATCGGGAATCTGGAATCAGTCTGTTTTACTGATAACTGGTTCCTGACTCCTGATTCCTAAAAGTATCGCAATATACCCATTCATTGTTATTAACTATATTTAAATTTAATTGGGGTAGTTTATAAATCTCAGTTAGTTGATAAAGGGAAAATAAAGTGTATAAAGAATAGCTATAATAGGTAAACTATAATATAAGTGTTGAGGTGAAAAACTAATGAGTGATTTTGATAAAACCATGATGTTTAGAATGGACAATGAAAAAGACACTGAAGTAACTAAGGCTTTAAGAGACGTTTATGTTGCTTTAGAGGAGAAAGGATATAATCCAATCGATCAGATTGTTGGATACATATTATCAGGAGATCCTGCTTACATTACAAGTCACAAGCAGGCTCGTAGTAAGATGAGAAAGTTTGAAAGAGATGAGATCATTGAAGAGTTAGTCAAGAGTTATTTGAAGTAATTCTACGGAGTGATTAAATGAGACGGATTAGCTTCCTATTACTAGCTGTATTTATTGTATTCTCTATTCAGATAAAATCTGAAGCTATAGAGAGAAACTTTGTTCTTTTTGTGATGGATGGGGTCAGTTTGTCAGAGATAAAGTCTGCTCAAACACCTAATTTGGATGCATTAATAGAAACTGGAGCTATTGCTTTGACCAATACTAGAACTGCGGGTTCTTTAGAGCCCAAGGATGAGTATTTGACTATAGGTACTGGAGATAGAGCAAGGACTGGAGTTTCTGCTTATTTGAGTTTTAATCTTGGTGAAGTTTATAAAGGTACTTATGTTAAAAATCTTTATTCGAGGAGAACAGCCAAGATAGATCCTAAAGCCCAAATTGTTAATATAGAGTTAGCTAGATTGATAGCAACTAACAAAAAAAGTGATTATCAGGCTAAAGTAGGACAGTTAGCAGATAAGTTGGCTAGAGAGTCTTTAACTTTAGCTGTATTGGGTAATGCAGATATTTGGCAACAACCACGTAGGCATATAGCTATGTTGGGAATAAATAAATATGGTCTTATTTTTAAGGGGGATATTGGTCAGAAAATGCTCTTAACATCTGATCAATACCCCTCTGCTTATATCACTAACCAAGATTATCTACTAGATAAATTTGATAAACTAAAAGATCAGACTGATTTATTGATTATTGAATCAGGTGATACCTCTCGAGTGGAGGCAGTTAAGAGCTTATTATTAGAAGGACGCTTTTTAGCAGAGAAGAAGCAGGCAATTGAACGGGTAGATAAGTTATTAGGGAAGGTAAGTCAGAGGTTAGATTTCAATCAAGATTATCTATTTGTGATTGTTCCTACCCCATCTAAAAAAGCAGTTGCAGATGGTGAGAAGCTATCATTGTCATTACTAGTAGGTCCTAATAGCAAAGGTTTGTTAAGATCAGCTACAACTAAAAGAGCAGGTTTGATAAGTAACTTAGATATAGCACCGACTATCTATAGCTATTTAGGTGGACAAGAGGAGACCTTTACAGGATCAGCTGTAGAAGCTATACCTTCTAACCAATCTCTAGATTATCTAATTGGCTTAAATCAGAGAATAGAGAAGACCTTTGCCTGGCGACCTATTTTAATTAAGGGGTTTATTTTGTTACAGATTATTACTCTTTTTTTAGTTGGGTTTATCATACTTTATAAGAGGTCATCAGCAAGTTTAAGAAGGACTAGCAAGTATCTTCTTCTTGTCTTATTATGGATACCTTTATTTTTGCTTTTATCAAAATATTTTTTGATTTGGAATTTGATTTTAGTAATTATCTTCTTTATCTCTCTAAGCTTTTTATTAACCTATTATCTATTGAAACTTACCGAAAATGAGTTAATTCCTGTCTTTATCATTTCAACTGTGACTTGGGGTCTTTTAGCGATTGATTTATGGACTGGAGCCAATTTAATAAAATTATCAGTCTTAGGATATTCTCCAATAATTGGAGCTAGATTTTATGGTATTGGAAATGAATTTATGGGAATAATTATCGGGGCAGGAATTATCAGTTTAACTATTTTAAAAGAGCTTAGAGAAGATTTTTCTTTAAAATTTATACTAATCTCCTTTTTATTTTTAATAGTAACTGTAGGTTATCCCAGATTAGGAGCTAACTTTGGTGGCTTAATTACAACAATAGTTGTTACTAGTGCTACTTACTTTTATTTGAAAGGCTATAACTTAAATTTAAAGATATTGTTTAAAATAGCTATTATCCTTGTGGCTATCGTATCTTTGCTTATCTTTTTAGATACTAAGGGCACTGGTGCTAATCAAACTCATCTTGCCAATACTATAACAGAGATTAGAAGAGAAGGACTGAGTACATTAATTACTATTATCTATCGTAAAATCAGTATGAACTTAAAGCTATTAAGGTGGACAATCTGGACAAGGGCACTCTTATCTTTTGTAATTATCTTGATTATCCTATTTAAAAAGCCTAGAGGGGTAATTAGAGATATTGTTGATAGCTATAAAGACTTAGCAGCAGGGTTTAAAGCTTTGATAATAGGTAGTATAGTTACGATGCTGGTCAATGATTCAGGGGTTGTTGCTGCTGCCACCTTACTCTTATTTCCTATCTTTACCTTGCTTTATTTAGTGCTAAATAGGATAGGCAATAAATAAAATTATTATTTAAAAGAAGGAATTCACCTTTTAATGGATAATTTTGTAATATTAGGAGGTGTTTTCTATTACCATGATTTTTAATAATTTTTTAAAAAAGGAGAAGAAACTAGATTATCAGCACCGTATAGCTTTAGATATTGGTACAGAGTATGTTAAGGCTATGATAGTAAAATTTAATCAGAATAACTCTCAAATAATTGGATATAGTAGAGAGAAACAAGATTATATTAACATGGAAGGTGGAGCTATCTCCAATATTGAAGAGGTAATTAAAATCTGTCATAAAGCTATTGAACAGGCTATAGCAATGGCAGATTATAGTCCTACTGAGATTGTGATTGGAATTGCTGGGGAATTTGTCAAAGGGATTGTTACTCAAATGAATTATACTAGATCTATACCTAAAAAGAAGATCAAAAGAAAAGAGATAGATAATTTAGTTAAGAAGGCTCAAAAACTAGCTTTAAAATCTGTTCAGCAGGAGTTATTAGAGGATATAGGATTAGAGGATATTAAAGTAGAATTGGTCAACTCTTCTGTAGTGGAGATGAAAATAGATGGCTACAAAGTAAGTAATCCTGAACAGTTTCAAGGTAAGAATTTAGAAGTGACTGTATTTAATACCTTTGCACCTTTAGTTCATGTTGGTGCTTTAGAGACAATAGCTTTAAGGTTAGGGTATAATTTAGTTGGTATAATTGCAGAGCCTTTTTCCATTGCTAAAAGTATTATGAGTAATGAGGCCTATGAATTTGGGGCAATTGTAATTGATATTGGAGGAGGAACTACTGATATTGCTCTGATTAGAAATGGAGGAATAGAAGGGACTAAGATGTTTAGCCTAGCAGGTAGGGATTTTACCAAAAGTTTGGCTCGAAACTTCAATTTAACCTTAGAAGATGCTGAAAGGTTAAAGGTAGCTTATTCTATTTCCGAAAGTGATCAATCCAATGAAGAGATTGAAGCGGTTTTAAAGCCTGACCTTGATTTATTATATGAAGGGATTGAAGTAGCTTTAGCTAGTCTAGCTAAATCAGAAGCTTTACCTCAAAGAGTTTATCTATGTGGTGGTGGCAGTGCTTTAAGTGGTTTATTTGATGGAATTAGGCAGAGAAAGATGTATGAAAACCTTCCATTTTTCAAAAGGCCTGAGATAAGGCTGTTGGATGCTCAAGATATTGAGGGGATTGAAGATAAGGTTGATCTTTTAAAAGGTGCTGAGAATGTAACACCAAAGAGCTTGGCTTTACAGTCAACTATGATTAAAGAGGTTGAAGAGAGTAATATATTTCAGAAGATAGTGGCTAATTTTGGTTAGTTAGGGGTGAAAAAGTTGGAAAATTATATTAAACTCTATATAGACCCTGATGAACCATTGAACTCATTTTTAGATAAAGTTAAATCAGCAACAGAGAATAAAATAGTAATTATAGTACATAGAAATTCACCAATATTTGTTGGTCAGGTAAATATAGAGTTGATTAAAAAGTATGCAAATGAGGCAGATAAAGAGTTAATTTTTATAACAAATAATAAGAAGACAAAAAATATATTATCAAGAGTAGGTTTTGAGGTCTACTCTAAAGTAGAGGATTTTAAAGAGAGTCTAGATGAAAGAGTGGCAGATATAAATAGGTCAGAAAGAGAGTCCCTATTTACCCTAGACCAATATTCAACTGCTAAAAAAAAGTCTAAGAAGAGAAGAAAGTTAAGAAGGAGATTATTTGTTGCTAGCTTATTATTAACAGCAATAGTTTGGGTCTACTTTGCTTTTCCTGTAATAACTGTTGAGGTTCAACCAACTATTAAGGATAAGGTGTTGGTCAGTCAGATTAGAGCATTAGCAGATCTGCCAACTATAGATTGGGCTACTAGTACAATTCCATTGGTCAAAAAAGAAGTAAGTTTAGAAGAAGAGATGGCCTTTGAAAGTACTGCTACTAAAGAGATAGGTATCAAGAAAGCTACAGGAGTTTTGACTTTGATTAATAGTAATCGTAAGAAGGTAACTATACCTGCAGGAACCTTAGTTAGTACAAGAAATGGGGTTAAATTTAAGACTAAAAATAAAGTGGTTGTTCCATCATCAAAATTAGAGAAGTTTATGGATGTAGTTGTGGGGGTAGATGCAGGAAGAGCTGAAGTCAATATCGAAGCATTATATAAAGGTATCCATGGTAATATCAGTAAAGGTAGGATAGTTAACTTTGTTAATAAGGATTATCCAGTGAAGATAATCAATCCAGAAGCAACTTATGGAGGGCAGAACCAACTGGTAAAGGTAGTCTCTCAAGCAGATTTAGATAATGCTTTAAGAGAAACCAGAGAGAAGCTATTACAGAAGGCTAAAGAGGATTTAAGGAATAAATTTGACTCTAGTCTAATCTTCTTTAAGGATGAAAGTAAGGTTGTTGAGCCTAAACTCCAGACCAATAATAAGGTTGGTGAGATAACAAATCAGCTAGTAGTTAAAGGAGAAGTCAAAATTATAGGTTTTGCAGTAGAAAAAGAAGGATTAAAGAGTTTAGTATTTAAATTATATAAGGATAGCCTTGAAGATAAATTTGTCCTTAATAAACCACAAATCACCATTAAAGAGGTAGAAGTTGATAAACTAGCTAAAAATGAGATTGATTTTAGAGTTAAGAGTATAGGACAAGTTGCAGGTAAGATTAATAAGGAGTATATTGTCAACCAGATATTAGGTAAGAAGGTAGAAGAAGCAAAAGCATTAATGGACAATATGTTAGAGATAGATAGTTATCAGATAAAACCTGTCAATCAAGTCAACTTACCACAATTTAGATATGGAATTAATTTAGTAGTTGATGGAGAATAGAGGCTAGAGTAATTGAAGGGAGTAACTAAGATGAAGATTATGGGCTTAGATGTTGGAGATGTGAGAACAGGGGTTGCAGTAAGTGATGCTCTAGGTTGGACGGCTCAGGGAAAAGAGGTAATAAAATCTAAAAGTTTAGAGGAAGGTATAGAATATATAGCTTCTTTAGTGGAAAAATATAATGTAGAGAAGATTGTAGTAGGTTTACCTAAAAATATGAATGGTTCTTTAGGACCAAGAGCTGAAAAGGTGCTAAGTTTTGTGGAGAGTTTAAAAAGCAGGATAGATTTACCGATAATAACTTGGGATGAAAGGTTGTCTACAGTAGCAGCTGAGAGAACTTTAATCCAAGCAGATTTAAGTAGAAAAAAGAGAAAAGAAGTTATTGATAAGATGGCAGCAGTAGTAATTTTACAAAATTATTTAGATAGTATAAGTTAGTGATTAATTTTTTCTCAGATAAGGGCTTGTGCTAATATAGGAAATGGGATGATAAAGGGATAAAGCTATACTTTAGTTGTCAGGAATCGGGAATCAGGAACCCGTGTATTCAACAGATTCCAGACTCCTGATAACTGATTCCCAAATGTTTTATAATAGCCCCATTGAGTAACAAAAGAATTATTAGCACAATAAATTACTTTAATTAACAAATAATAAAAATAGAGGTGATGATAATGGCAGAAAATGAAGGTGTAATTAAATTGATTGATGAAGAAGAAGGTATAGTGGTGTTAGAGGAGTATGATGGAGAAGAAAATCGTTATGAGATAGTAGTAGTGCTTGATATAGATGAGGATACTTATTTGATTATAGTACCTGAAGAGGATGACGCAGAAGAAGGCTTTGCTCTAAAAGTAGTTGAGAATGAAGATGGAGATACTTTCTATGAACCAGTAGTTGATGAAGAAGAGCTAAAGAGGATAGAAGAAGAGTTAGCTAAGGAAGATGAATAGAGTTTAAGTTTATTAAATAAAATTCTTTGATTTTAGATATAATAAATAACTTAAATACTTCCCTCCTATCTTTAGGTATAGAGTATAAAATTTAGTTTTATTGTCAATACTGTTAATAGTACTTTTAAAAGAGGGGGGGTTAGATGTTATTAACTGAATGTATTTTAGAAGACAAATATTTTAGAGTAGAGAGTACAACCCATGCCCTAAAGCGTATGGAGGAGAGGGATATTGATCAAAGTTTAGTTACTGCAATTATTCTTAGCTTAGATAAAAAGTTACTTGATTATAATGACACTGGAGAAGAGGTTGCGGTAATTGATCAAGAGAATAATTTGGCTGTAATTATTGAAGTTAGGGAGTTTAAAGCGGTAGTAATCACAGTTATTGATCGGGCTAACATACATATAAAAGATGGTACACGGCTTGAAGAAATAGCTTGATGTCAGAAGCATCTTAGGTCTTTAAAGACTAAGGTGCTTTTTTCTTTGGAGATATACCTCTTCTCATTGATAAGAGTTGATGACTTTTGTTGATAATTAAAATCAGATTGTTTATAATAGAGTAGGGAATTGAGTTTAAGATTAAGATTAAGACTAAGTTTAAGTAAAAGTAATATATTATTTTTATAAAAAGTTAATCTTTATTTTAAAAGCAAAAGTTTATGTAAGGGGGGGAATTGAAATGAAAGTTAGGAGATCAGTTAAATACTTCAGCTGGCTAATACTGTTATTGCTTATTATAAATTTAATCTTCTTTAGTTACGGACGACAGTTATTAGAGCCTGTCAGTAATAGAGCAATAGCCAAGGAGATTATTCAAATAAAGTCAGGTTCCTCCCTAGAGAAGGTTACTAATCAGTTATATAATAAGGGATTAATTAAAGAACCTGTGGCTTTTAAAGCTTATGTAAGGATCAGAGGATTTGCTACTAGGATACAAGCTGGTTATTATCAATTAAGTTCTAATATGTCAGTAATGGAGATTGCAGATAGGTTAGTTAAGGGTAGAGTAGCGACCTATAAGCTAACTCTTCCTGAAGGGATAACTATCGAGGAGATAGGAGATCTTTTAGCTCAAAGAGGCTTAAGTAGGGAGAAATTTTTAGCTTTAGCTAAGGATAAAAAAGTCAATTTATTCTCTGCCCCTTCTACTGTTAAGTATAATTTGGAGGGTTTTTTATTTCCTGAAACCTATCAAATTCCTTATGGTTCTGATGAAGAAGAGATAATAGGCATCATGTTAAATCAGTTTAAAAGAAGGATTAAAGCTTTCGAGAAAGAGATTGAAAAGAGTGATTATAGCTTATATCAGATTATTACGATTGCTTCTTTAATTCAAGCAGAAGCACAGATAAAGGATGAAGCTCCAGTAATAGCAAGTGTTATCTATAATCGCTTAGATAGAGGGATGCGCTTACAGTTAGATGCTACGGTACAATATAGTCTACCAGAGCGTAAAAGTAGGCTGTTATATAGTGACCTTAAAGTTGATTCAGAGTATAACACTTATCAGAATATAGGTTTACCTCCAGGTCCTATCAATAATCCTGGAATTGAGATGATTAAGGCTGCTTTAAATCCTGAAGATACCGATTATTTATATTATGTTGTTACTAAGAAGGGTAGACATACCTTCACTAGGAGTTATCGGGAGCATTTAGAGGTGCAGAGACGATTAAAGTAAAGTTAGGAACGTTATAATAATAGAGAGAATATTAAGCATAAGTCTAAATTTAAGTATAAGTTATTAACTTTGCTTAAATTTAGACTCAAACTTAAACTTAATACAAGGGGTGCTATGATGAGTAATCTTGTTCAAGAATGGATTGTAAAGTATTTGCGAGAGAAACAGCCAGATAGAGAAGGTAAGTTTAGAGAGATTGAAGAATCGGCATTAGAACGGGGGTTTCCTATTATAGAGCCAGAGGTGGGAAATTTACTAAATCTATTGGTTAAATTACATAAACCTAAGAGAATTTTAGAAATAGGTGCAGCAATAGGTTACTCGACCTTATGGTTGGCTAGAGATTTAGAAGGAGAGCTAGTTACAATTGAGTTAAATGAAGCTTCAGCTAGGGAAGCCCAAGATAATTTTGCTACTTTGGGGTATGATAATATCAAGTTATTGACAGGTAATGCTTTAGAGCTCTTACCTACCTTAGAAGAAAAGTTTGATTTTATTTTTATAGATGCTGCTAAAGGACAATATCCCAATTTTTTAGAAGAGAGTTTAAGGTTAATTAATGATGGTGGATTGATTGTAGCTGATGATGTCTTATTTAAAGGAATGATTGCTGATAATCGCTTTTATCATCCAAGATACAGTACATTGACTAGAAGATTAAGAGAGTACGTAGATACAATTATGGATCATCCTTTATTGGATTCATCAATAATTCCATTAGGAGATGGACTAGCAATCAGTATTAAAAAGGAGGAAGAATAGATGCAATTACCAGAGCTATTAGCTCCAGCAGGGACTTTAGAAAAATTGAAGATAGCGATATTATATGGTGCTGACGCGGTGTATTTAGGTGGAGAGGCTTATGGAATGAGAGAGAAGGCGGGAAACTTCACTTTAGAAGAGATGGAAGAGGGGCTAGACTTTGCTCACAAGCGAGGGGTAAAGGTCTATGTGACGGCTAATATTATCCCTCATAATGAAGACCTTGAAGGTTTAGCTGAGTATATTAAAGAGATAGACAAGCTTGGGGTAGATGGGGTGATTGTAGCTGACCCTGGTATCTTTGCTATAGTTAAGGAGGCTGCTCCTGAATTAGAAGTTCATATCAGTACTCAGGCAAATAATACTAATTGGGGTAGTGCTCAATTTTGGAAAAGTCAAGGTGCTAAGCGAATCGTTGCTGCTAGAGAGCTATCTCTAGCAGAGATTAAAAAGATTAAAGAGAAGGTGGATATCGATATAGAAGCCTTTGTCCATGGGGCAATGTGTATCTCTTATTCGGGTCGGTGTTTATTGAGTAACTATATGAATGGTAGAGATGCTAATAAGGGAGCTTGTGCCCATTCTTGCCGATGGAAGTATACCTTGATGGAGGAGAAGCGACCTGGGGAGCATTATCCTATTTATGAAAATGAGCGAGGAACTTTTATCTATAACTCTAAAGACCTCTGTATGATCGAATATATCCCAGAATTAATTACCGCGGGAATAGATAGCCTGAAGCTAGAAGGTAGGATGAAAAGCCTCCATTATGTAGCTACAGTGACTAATGTCTATCGGAGAGCTTTAGATGCGTATGCTAAAGATCCAGAGAATTATCAATTTAAGGAAGAATGGCTAGAAGAGTTGAAGAAGATTAGCCATCGTAATTATACAACTGGATTCTATTTTGAAAAGCCAAAGGGTAGTGAGCAGAATTATGATGATTATGGTTTCCATAGAAGCTATGATTATATGGGAATTGTTCGTGACTACTTGCCAGAGACTCAAGAAGCGGTGATTGAGGTAAGAAGTAAGTTCTTCCAAGGTGATGTTATAGAGATCTTTGGTCCTAGAACAGATACCTTCTCGCAAAAGCTAGATTATATTAAGAATGAAGATGGAGAATTAGTACCTGATGCTCCCCATCCTCATCAATTAATTACAGTCAAAGTCGATAACCCAGTAGAAGAGTATGATTTAGTCAGAAGAGAGAAGGTTGACAGTGATGAGTAAGCCAGTTCTAATCGGGCTGACTGGAGGGACTGGATCAGGTAAGACTACAGTAGCTAAGACAATTATAGAGGAGCTAGGTCATGATAATATAGTCTTGATTCAGCAGGACTCATATTATAAGGATCAAAGTCATCTCTCTTTTGAAGAGAGAATCAAGACCAATTATGACCATCCCTTTGCTTTTGATACGGAATTGTTGATTGAGCATTTGGAAGAGCTAATGGCTGGAAAGAGCATTGAAAAACCTGTTTATGATTTTTCTATACATACTCGTAAAGAGGAGACAGTTACTATTAATCCCTGTGATGTGATTGTTTTAGAGGGGATTTTGGTCTTAGAGAATGAACAGCTAAGGGATATGCTCGATATCAAGATTTATGTGGATACAGATAATGATGTGCGATTTATTCGTAGGCTGTTAAGGGATACTAAAGAGCGGGGAAGAACCATGGATTCAGTAGTCAATCAATATCTGAATGTTGTGAGACCAATGCACCAACAATTTATTGAGCCTACTAAGAAATATGCAGATATCATTATCCCAGAAGGTGGTTACAATAAAGTGGCTATTGATATCTTAGTGACCAAGGTCAAATCTATTCTAAAGGAGTTAAGTTAATCATGGATACTATTGGATTTCAGGTTAAAGTTGAGAAGAGTGAATTATATTTTGTAGATAATGTTTTAAAGGCTTATGAAGGCTTGGCTTTGACTACAGTAGTAGGAGTTGAAGATGAGATTGGGATCTTGAATTTAGAGGTCAGTGAAGGTACTAAGGATGATGTGCTAGAGATATTGAAGAATCTACAGAAGCAGGTTGAATTGGAGATATGTATAAGATGAAAAAAAGCATCATCTTATACAGTGTCAGTGTTAGTGATTAGTGTGAGTAAGGCCAAGGTTAAAATCAAAATTAAAGGATGTTTTTTTGTAGAGACAGCATTGACTACAGACCTAAGTGGAGTTTGGGGAGTAGTTATTGCTGTCTTTTATGAACCCAAACTAGAATGTTGCTAATCTGCTGTCAGGCGAAGTCTGGATTCTTAGTGCTATTACGACTAAATATTTTGAATTTCTTTGATACTTTTTCCATTTAAAAATGCATGTACAGTTTTCATCATTCCTATTGTTTCAAAACCATATTTTTGATAAATCTTTTCTATTTTTTTACTAATCAAACTCAAAGCTCCGGCAGTTCCCAACCTCTGGTTTTCACTCACATAACTAATATTAACATTAAATTTAGAACCATCTCCAAAGTACCTTTTGATCTGCATCTCTTTGTAATTCGTACATAAAATAAAGTTAACAAAACCATAAGCTTTGAACTGCTCAATTATAGTTTCTAAAATTGGTCGATCACCTATTAGTAATAAAGGCTTTGGAGTATCATTAGTTAAAGGCCTTAGTCTGGATCCAAGTCCTCCTACCATCAAAACCACTGTATTTTCTTTTTTATTTTCTTTAATTATTTCATTAATTAATGCTAAATCCCTTACATGTCCCTGATCATCTACTAAAGGGATCTGATGAAAAGAAGTCTCTTTAAACTTAGTAATTATGCCTCGGCGAATATCTCCATCAGTTACTGTCCCTACCAGTTTATTTTGATTATCAACCACAAGGGCAATCTGTTTTGCTGCTTCATCTATAACCTTTAAGGCTTCTTTAATTGTAGTTTCTTCCTTAATTATTATTTCTTCAACTGCTTCATTCATTACTATCACTCCGTTTTCGAATTACTCTACCCGGATTCCCTACAACAACTGTATTATCTGGTACATCATCAATAATTACTGAACCTGCACCTATTAAAACATTGCTGCCGATACTTATTCCTTCAATAATTCTTGCACCAAGCCCAATATGAGTTAGACTTCCTATTTTTACATTACCTCCAATAACTGCTCCGGGAGCAATATGGACATGACTCTTGATTTGACAGCCATGCTCAATAATTGAACCCGTATTTATAATATTATTATCTCCTAACTTTACATTGGGATTAAGCACAGCAGAAGGAGCAATTAAATTACCTTTGCCTAAAACTAGATTATCAGCTAATAATGAGCTATGATCAATTATATTTAAATATT
>NZ_JBSQYM010000069.1:0-14778 GCF_055140805.1 Orenia sp. | reverse complement strand
GTGTGACACTTTTGTGTCAGGAATCGGGAATCTGGAATCAGTCTGTTTTACTGATAACTGGTTCCTGACTCCTGATTCCTAAAAGTGTCGCAATATCCCCATTAAATTACATTCTAGAGTTGTTTATCTATATGAATATCAAACTCTAAATATCTACTAATAAATCTTTCCACAAAGGTCAAAATCTCTCTTATGTACTCAAGGGAGATTTATTCACCTCAACTTTAGGAGTTAAATAAGCAGCAATCAAAGAGACCATAGGTACTGTAAATATAACTCCTAAACTCCCTGAAATACCTCGTAAAATTTCAATTCCTATTGGATACATGTTCATAATCTGATTATATTCCATATCATAGGAATAAATAAAGATAAGTGTATTAATTGATCCACCTGTAAAAGCCAAAATCAAAGTATTAGCCATTGTACCCATCATATCTCTTCCTACATTCATCCCAGATTTAAAGAGTTCTATTCTATTTAATGTAGGATTTTGTAGATAAATTTCATTGATTGCTGAACTAATTGACATACTAACATCCATAACTGCGCCTAATGAGGAGATTAGTATTCCTGAAAATAATAATCCTGAAATCTTTAGTTCTGTTAACGACCCTATGAAGATAAGTTCTTCAATATCTGATACATTATTTCCTGAAATTTTTGTTAAATAACCAAATAAACTAGCAAAAACACCTGCTATCACTACACCTAAGATAGTTCCTAAAATAGCTGACAGAGTTTTATAAGTCATCCCACTGATAAGGTAAAGACTAACAATTGTTGTGAGGATAACGATTATAACTGCTGACCAAAAAGGTGAATACCCCTTGTATAACATCGGTAAATAGAGATAGATAATACAGATAAAAGTAAAGATTAATCCTAAAGCTGAATTAAGCCCCTTTGTAGACCCTATTAAGCAGATACTTCCAATGAACAAAGCTATCATAGCATATAAAGTTGGTGATCTATGATAATTATATACAGAGACAAAAATGGTATCATTATGAACATTTACTTCTGCAATTACAGTCATTCCTTCTTTACAATCGGCTCCATTTAAATAGCCTGAAAAACTTGTTGCTTCTATAATTTTTCCTTTTTTAGTACCTGAGAGCAACTTTAGCAGAACTCTTTGGCTACCTATTCTTGAACCATCTTCCTGCAAGTTATCTTCTATCACCTTTATTACTTTAGCCTTTTCAAAGCTCCTTCCTTGTTTATTGATAAGTTCCACTTTATCTACCTTATTAAAAAAGAATAAAAATATTCCAAATAAGATCATTATAATTATAACAATAAGTTGTCTACGTCTCATTGATAGCCCCCTGCTTTTTTGCCCTTAAACTATTAACAGAAGTAGATATATCTACTTCTGTTAATAGTTTATTAGCCAATTATATTTAATAATAAATAATCCTAGTTCCTATCTGTTTTTACAATTGAGAATGTATTATCTATCTTTTTCATAGTATCAGTTCTATAAGTATCAATAGTAAAACGATTTCCATCAATATTAATTACTGAAAAAGTAGGTATATTTCTCTGCCATCTTTTAGCGATATAAGCTTGTTGATTATCTACTAATTCATAATATTTACTACCTGAAGCAGAGTTAGCAGTTATATAAAGGATTCCCTCTGGATTGACTACCTCTGATAATCTAGTATTTTCTTTAATTGCATTCTTGTCTGCAACACTTGCTAAATATTCATTGTATCTATTATCTACTGATTTGTCACCTTCAAAATACTCATCAAATTCATCATCAGTTAACATTTTACCTTTTTTGATTCTTCCGCCTTTTAGCAGAAAAGTTCTTGAATAAGTATGATCATGACCTGCTAAAACTACATCGATATCATTTTTTTCAAAAATAGAGATTAAATTATATCTTAAACTAACAATTTTAGGTTCATTAGAATGTTCACCTGAACCATAAATATCATGGTGAACAGTTACAATACGCCATTTTGTATTAGGGTTTGCATAAACCGCCCTGTCTATAAACTCTTTATGTTCTGCAATATTTCGATTATTAGTATTTAACATAATAAATAGTGTATTCCCATAAGTATAATAATAATCTCCACCAGCATTTGTTCTACCAAGATCACTAGTATTAGGATTATTAAAATGGAAAGAATAATTTTTTGATAATGAGTCATGGTTTCCTATGGAAGTAGCGATAGGAAGAGATTTTAGAACATCAGCACTTAAGAAAGCAGCATACTCCATTTCATTTCCTGTATAAAGGGGGTTTTTGCTTTTCTTATCTCTTGATTGAATTTGATCTCCTGCTGATAAGATAAAACTAGCCTTAGGCGCTATTGATGAAGCAAGATTTAGAGTATTGTTCCAGTTAAAACCATCATTTCTACATCCTAAATCCTGTCCTTGTTTTTTTAGATTACCAGTTGCTGTATTACGGCTTGAAGAGCCTATTTGTGGGTCACCTACATAGATAAAACTGAAGTTTTTAGTATTTTGAGTCTTATAGATCATAGGTTGAGACCATCTTCCATTCTTTGTATAACTATAATAATATGTCGTATTTTCTTCTAAACTTATTGCTGTTGCTTTATTTGATTGATACCCTTTTACAGCTGGTGTTGATACTACTTTCAATTCCTTAGCATCACTTAAGTCACTATGCTTACCTATTTTGATTTTAGGATTTGAATCTGTATCTTTACTATACCACCCAAAATTTAATTCTGTTGGATTAGCACCAGGAGTAAGGGCGATTTGTGTCCAATCATCTTTGCGATTGTCCCATTTTTTACTCCATTTTTCGAATGCACCATTTTTAGCAGCCTCTGTTTGAGTAGCTTCTGTCCAAGCATCATTTGATGCAGCAAAAGCATTTAGACTAGTACCTATCAATATAGTTACTGCCAATACCAACCCTACTAATAAATTTTTTCTTCTTTTGCAATTAATCATCTAATCTCCTCCTTATTATCTTATAGACTTAATTTTACAATAAATATTATTTTCTCTTTAATAAGGATTACTATATCAGACATATATAATAATTTCAATTAAGTTAACATATATTTAACTTTATTTACTTATTTTTAATATTATATCAATGTATAGTATAATAATTAATTACTTAAATTAATAATTAAAATATAATTGATTAGAGATACTTATAAATAGAGCTTAACTATGAACTCTACAAAGCCTTTTATTATGTAGCAGAATATCTTAGCTTCTCTAAAGCTGTTGATGACATCTTTATATTTCAATCAACTGTTAGTCAAAGTATTACATCTCTAGAAGCAAAATTAAACACTTAAGGCTTAGTTTGACTAAAGTTTGATAAGTTAATGGATGACTTTAAAGTTAAAATTACTCCTGAAAAAGTAGATATAAAAGAAGAACTGCCAGAAAGAAAACTGGCAGTTGTAACTAATAAAAATATTCCTTTTTCTATTGCTAGTCAGAAGTTTATGGAGTTGATGGTTGAGATTTAAATTAATTATCTTCTCCCACCATAAACTCCATAATTATAATATTTCCAGATTATATCTACATCTTTAAATCCAGCCTCTTGAAGCCATATTAAATGATTAAGTAATGTAGTTGGGCTATCCTCTTCCCTATATTTAGGTAACCAAGTATTCTCTACCTCTTCAATTGAACAACTTTTGCTCATAAACCCTTTCCATTTTTTCATATAAATCTCTTGCAACTGCTGATTAGAGCCTAGTAGCACATCAGCATTATAGAATACTCCCTTTGAAGAGAGTGCATTATATATTTTTTGATAAAACTCTTTCTTATCCTCATCGCTGATTAAATGATGTAATGCTAAGGAAGATATTATAACATCATATTTATTAGGAAACTTAAAATTATAAAAATCATCTACATAATACTTTACTTCTTCATATCCATCTAGCTTTAATTTAGTCATCTCTATCATCTGCTCAGATAGATCAAGAACAGTCAATTTAGCCATAGGAAACTCTTCTTTTACCCTCTTAATTATATTTCCTGTTCCACATCCCAAATCTATCACCTCTATCTCACTATCTCTTTCAAAAGGGATAGCTGAAAGCAAGGCTTCGATCATTTGATCATAATAAGGAATTAATTTTAATATAATCTCGTCAAATTCCTTTGCCTCTTGTTCAAAGTGTTCTTTTATTTTCTCCATTTTGCTCTGCTCTTCCATAAATATTCAACCTCTTTTTCTAGCTAATTTTTAAATTAATAGAAAAAGGATAACCAATAATAGTCAGTCCCTTTAATTTGAATAATATTTAATCCTACACTATTTAAAACTCAATTACTTCAACTTGATTCTCTCTTAAATTATCAGCCATTGTCCAAAAATGAGCCTTGCCAATAGCTACTCTAAAAATCTCTAACTCTAGGTTCTAAATTATCCACTGTACTAATATAGCTGACAGGATTATTATTAGCAAACTCTAATACATCTAAAAGACTCACCTCTATCACTCCTTATACCTTTTGCTTAGTATAACATAAATGATATAAGTACTTCTTTTAATATCCAATCAATCATTTTAAATATCTTATCATCTTCTCAACATATCTCGATACTGTGAAGGTAAGATTTTATTGTACTTAGAAAAACAGGTTGACATATAGGATAGACTATTAAAACCACTCTGATGGGCTATCTCAGTCAGAGTTAATCTATCTTTTACTAGTAACTTCTTTACAACTTTTATCCTAATCTTATTTAAATAATCTGTTACTGTGCTGCCAGTCTCATTTTTAAAGACCCTTGAAAAATGAGAAACTGACATATTGGCTTCTTTAGCAATCCGCTCAACACTAAGTTGTGAAGAGAAGTTTGAATACATAAAGTTTATTGCTTTATTAACCTCTAATCTACTACTTACTCTATCATTACTATAAGAGATACCAAGTAGATTTCTAATAATCTGATGGCAGATATCTACTTCAAGAGCTCTAATTACAAGATCATTTCCTGGTATTACATTATCTGCTTCGGACATAAAATACTTTATCCTTTCAACAAGCCCTTCCTGCAACTGAACAATCTCCCCCATAAATTCTATACCTTCAGTGCCATTATAAACTGAAAGTTGTTCTTTCATCATCTCTTGATCGATAAAAATTGCCATATATCTTGGTATATCCTCTACATAGTCTTCATGGTGTTTAATATTAGGTGAGAGTCCATATAATGTACCCTCTTTTGAAGTAATCTTGTTACCATCCATCAAAAGAATAGCTTGATCATCAAAAGGAATAATAAACATATAGGAGGGATGGTATGAGCAGGAGTTATAGCATAATAACATTGACCAGATATAGGCATAAAAACACCTACCTTGTCACCTATAAAGCAATCGATATGCTGTAACTGCTCTTTTGTTAGATCTCCAACAAGAGCTTTTATTTTATCTAGCTTGTTTATACCCTTCATATAATCACCCCTACTTCTACTTTTTAGATAATAATAAACATTCAAACTTATACATAAGCTTTATCTATCCTAAGATCATTTCTTCTATATTAAAATTCTAATTTCCTTTTTAATTAAGATAATTATAACTTTAAAACCTTAGCTATATAGATTGAATTAAGGAATTTCATTAAATTCTAATTATTAAAAAAATGGTTAACCACGAATTAACACTAATGAAACACGAATAAAGAACTAAAGAATTAACTTATAAATAAAAAAAGATCTGCCAGCACAGAAGCTGGCAGATCTCACTAGTAAGAATACTCCTTTTTCTATTGCTAGTTAGAAGTTGAAAGATATTCTTCTAACTCCACAATCTCCTTCAAGTCTATTACCTTCTCTATAATAATATCTAACTCCTCAACCTTTTTATTTTCTATCATTCTTATATATTCTTTCTTTAAATCACCAAATTGCTTTAACAATAACCTTAAAACTATTCTTCTAGTTGCCCGCTTCTTACCAATTTTAATCCCTTTTTCTATTCCTCTTTCTTCTATAATCTTAAGGGCTTTGAGCATATTCTCTCCTCCCCTACTAAATCTTAAACTTAGCAACCAAGTTCTGTAGCTCTTCTGCTATATTTGTTAACTCTTGAGAAGAATTAGCTATTTCAACAGACATATTCTTAATATCTTCAGAGGCATTCATCACATTTGTAGCCTCCTCATCTAACTCTTGAGTTGACAGAGCAGTCTCTTCGATTTGAGCTGAAGTCTCTTCACTAGCACCTTGAATTACTTTAAAGACCTCACCAGTCTTAATGGCAATTGCTTCTCCTTCCTTCGCCTTATCTTCCACATCTTTAATTGCTTCAAAGCCTATCTCTACATTATTTTGAGTCTGATTAATTAAATTAGAAATATTATCGGTAGCCTTAGTAGTCTCCTCAGCAAGTCCTCTAATCTCTTCAGCTACTACTGCAAAGCCTCGACCATGTTCCCCAGCTCTAGCTGCTTCAATGGCTGCATTTAGTGCTAAAAGATTGGTCTGCTCAGCAATATTGGTAATCAACTCTACAATCTTACCGATCTCTTCAGAGTTCTTCTCTAAAGCAGTTACAGCTTTTACTGTTTCCTTTACTGACTGATTAATCTCTTGAATACTATTAATAGTATCATCTATATTTTCAGTACCAGCTTCAGTCTGTGAGCTACTCTCTTGAGCAAAGGCAGTCACCTCTTGAATGCTACCTGAAATCTGTTCAACATTAATAACCATTTTTCTCATTAACTCATTACTACTTTCAATGCTAGCAGTTCCCTCTTGAGCACTAGCTGATAGCTCTTCACTTTGAGCAGATAGATTCTCTACCGATTCTAAAATATTAGTAATCATTGCTCTAAGACTATTGCCCATTCGATTTAAAGCATCGGCAATCTGAGCTACTTCATCATTAGAATTAACATCAAATTCAACTCTAAAATCACCTTGACCGAACTTATCTATATCCTTAGCTAGCTTTTCTATTGGTTTTGCTATACTATTACCGACTAAATAAGAAGCTCCAACCATTAATACTATTATAATACCTATGACTATAATAATCATGTTAATTAAGCTCTTTGCTTCTTTTAACATCTCTGCTGTAGAGATATCAACCCCTAAACTCCAACCTGGTGTATTAGGGATTGGGCTATAAAGCACCTGATGCTTCTCTCCATTAGGCATAATAACCTCTCCACTACCACTTTTACCTGCTATCATTTTCTGACCTATCTCTTTTAGTCCTTTAATATCAGCTTCATCTTTTAAAATATTAGCTTTCATTACTACTTCATTATCAGGAAAAGCAATCATCAAACCATTATTATCAATCGCCCAACCAAAACTTTCTTCTCCTATTTTAATCCCAGTTATTCTCTTAGAAAATTCCTTCAGTATAACAGGAAATCCGAGTACCCCTATAGTCTGTTCTTGATCATTTTTAATCGCCTGTGCTATCATAATTATAGGTTTTCCTGAAGCTTTAGAGATAATAGGATCACTTATAAAGGTATCCTTTCCTTTCATTATCTCCTGAAAGTAATCTCTATTACTTAGATTAATCTTAGCACCATTAGGCAAATTCCCATATCCTTTATTGTCTAAAATAAAGGGATTTTCATAGGCTATATCGCTCTCCTCTTTATCTTTAATTAATTCTTTCTTAGCTTCATCCCAATTCATAGATTGAACTACTTCTTTTTGAGCAATATTACTAATCTCCTTTAAAATTCCATCCATCAGCTCTCCTAGCTCAGCAGCTCTGGCTTTTACAATATCTTGAGACATATTTGATACTAGAGGTACCAGTTTTTTATTTAACTCAAAGTGCAAAAAGACTCCCATAATCGCTAGTGAAATAATACTGATGCTTACAAAAGAGATTAAAATCTTATTTTTGATACTTTTAATTTTTATCTTATCTTTAGTATTCTTGATCTTCATTTTATCCCCACCTTAGAAGATTATTTTTGTTTATTGTCATTTTGATCTTTTTATCCTTATTTTCAATAATAATCCAGACTTATATGTTTACATTATTCAAGAAAAATAAGAGAATATCTAAATCTACTTTATTTTGAATTATTAACCACTAAAATAACTTCCTAAGTAGCTAGGACTTCAATCTTTTCTCAACTTCTTCTCTATCACCTCTCTTAATTAAAAGACTAACTAATAGAAGATCTTCTTTTTCTCATACCTTCTTGACTAATTACAGCCTCCACCCATTTCCTTGATCTTGTTAATCTAAAGATTATCCTAGCTAGTCTTATCTTCATCAATTTTGATGGAATTAAATTCCGATAGAAAAATTATTATATCATTAATTTATTAAGTTATACTTTCTTTTCATCATTCCTTTATTAATTATTGAAATTTTCTTTATAATTATTTAAAAACAATAATATTTGCTCATCTTAAAAGATTATATCTATTGAGTTTAGCAGTAATTCATAAATTATTAAAGCAATTATTTGCCATCCTTAAAATTAGACGTTAAAATATATAAAGAGAAGTAGGTTGAATCTCAAATTACTTTATTTATTAACAAATTAGTAGAGCTTATTTTAATCTATAAGCAGGTAGAAGCAATTCAATCTAGAATTAATTATGTTAGTATATTAATAATTAAGTATTAAATCAAAGCTCTAAATTAATGATTTTAATAAGCAAGAGATGAGTAAAGATGCCCATCTAATTATAAGTAATATAATATAAAATTAGATTGTTATAGCAGAGAAAATAATTAAGGGGGTATATGATGTTTAGAAAAATTGGAATTATAATTATATTAATATCTATAATTGTAATCAATACTAATCAAGTAATGGCTAATAGTAGCAACTATAACACTATTACCGATATTACGGTATCAGGAAATGAAGTTATTAAAGTGCAAACGATTCTAGAGCAGGTGAGTACTAGTATTGGAGAGGAAATATCTAATGAAAAATTAAAAGCAGATATGCAAGCTATCTATAACTTAGGTTATTTTAATAACATCGAAGTACTTTTTAAAAACTATGCAGGGGGAATACAGATAATCTTTAAAGTAGATGAAAACCCTGTGATATCTAATGTAGTTATTAAAGGAAATCAAGAGGTCAGTGATGATAAACTTAAAGAACTATTGACAGTTAAACGTGGTCAAATTTTAAACTTTAATCAGTTAAATAAGGATAGAGATAATATAAATCAATATTATTATGAGCAAGGCTTTGTTTTAGCTAGAGTAATTGATATTCAAATGGAAGAAGATCAGCTAAATATCATTATAGATGAAGGTAGATTAAATGAAATTATAATCAATCCTGAAGATAATACAAAGGACTATGTTATCAGAAGACAATTATCTATGGAAGAAGAAGAGCCTTTTAATATCAACGATGTTAAAAAAGATATTTCAAAAATCCAGAGCTTAAAGTACTTTGAAGAGATAAAACCAGAGTTTGAACAGGTTCCTAACGACCCTCAAGCAATCGATGTCAAGTTGAATCTCAATAAACCTATAAATGGACGAACAGTATTTGGAGTAAAGGATTCAGCAGAAAGTAGTGTTGTAGGTAACATTATGTTGGAAAAACATAATATGTTTGGTAGAGGACAGAAACTTACCTTAGATTTTGAGGGAGGAAGCGATGTTACTGATTACAATATTGATTTTTATGATCCTTGGATCTTTGAAAGTCATACCAGCTTCAATATCAACCTCTTCCACCAAATGACAGAGGAAACTACTAATATAAGCGATATAGGTGGTTTAGATGATATAGGTAATAGCACTAGAGTCGAAAGAGATATTAAAGAAAAAGGCGCAAACATTCAATTTGGTAAAAAACTAGCTGAAGGTATCAAAGGTTATTTAAATCTTCACTATGATAAGACTAAAGAGGGTGAAGATCCTTATCAAAATACTCGAAGTATAGCCATTACTACTATTAGAGACCTTAGAGATAATTATATGCACCCTAGGTCAGGAAGTAGACAAGAATTTAAAATTGAAAAAGCAGGCTTTAATGGGGATAATGATTTCCTTAAAAGCCATTTAGATCTTAGAAACTACTATAAAGCAGGTGAGAAAGGCAGTTGGGCATTTAGAGTAAAATTAGGGGCTAGTGATGGAGAATTGCCAAGTTATAAGAAATATAAGCTAAAACCTGGCTTACTTGATGGAGTTCGTGGCTATGATAGCAGCCATTATGGAGGTACCGATGGATTTAAAGGAGATTCTATCTTCTTAACCAGTATAGAATATAGAAGGGATTTATATAAAGCAGTGAGAGGTGTTCTCTTTACTGATGTAGGTCGTACCTTTAAAGACAATGAATTCAGTTTAAATGATTTGAATTATTCTGTTGGTGCTGGAGTAAGATTCTTCGTTCCTGTACTAGGTGCAGAATTGGGATTTGACTATGGTTATGCTCCAGAAGGAGATGATGGTCATAAGGATGAATTTACCTTTAAGGTGGGTACTAGTTTCTAAATTAAATTCAAAAGCCAGTATGTTGCTAGCCAATATACTGGCTTTTCTAATTTCTTAGTAAATCCTGTGTTCTATGATAATATTATAGGTTCAATAAGCAAAGCTCTAGAATTACTTAAGTTAAACTATTCAACTTTACTCCTCTACCCCTAGCATTCCTGATTCTGTATAACGCTCACCTTTAATCCCATCAGCTAAGATGGCTTCAATCTCTTCTAATTCCTTTGTATTCAATTTAACATCAACTGCTTTTATATTTTCCATTAAATATTTAATTCGTTTGGTACCAGGAATCGGTATAATATCTTCACCTCTTGATAGAACCCATGCCAATGAAAGCTGTGCTGGTGTAATTTCTTTTCGTGTTGCTATATTTATTAGCTTTCTGACAACTTTATTATTATGTTCAAGATTTTCACCTTGTAACCGGGGTAACATCCTTCTAAAATCTCCTTCTTGCTTTAGTAAATCTTGATTTAACTTTCCAGTTAGCAAGCCCCGACTTAATGGACTATATCCAACAAAACCTATACCTAATTCTCTTAAAGTAGGTAGTATCTCTTTTTCAATATGCCTTGTTGCCATCGAATACTCTGATTGTACAGCAGTTAACGGATGAACACTATGAGCCCGCCTAATAGTATCCGCTGAAGCCTCTGAAATACCAATATATCTTACCTTACCTTCCTTAACTAAATCTGCCATTGCACCAATAGTCTCCTCAATAGGAGTATCATTATCCATTCTATGTAAATAATATAGATCAATCACCTCACGCCCTAACCTCTTTAAACTAGCCTCAGCAGCTTGCTTGACATATTCTGCTTTACCATTGATTGTACGCTCATATGCTCCAGGCTTTCTTACAATTCCAAATTTAGTAGCTACAAAAGCCTCACCACTCCATTCCTTTAGAACCTTTCCTAGCAATTTTTCATTTTCTCCATTACCATACATATCAGCAGTATCTAAAAAATCAACCCCAGATTCCAGTGCTGTAAGAATGGTATTACGAGAGTCTTCATAAGTGCTTTTTCCATAAAATTCGCTCATCCCCATACAACCCAATCCAATCGCCGAAACCTGTGGACCATTTTTTCCTAATCGTCTTTTTTTCATCTTTTCATACTCCTTTACAAAATTTTATCAGTTCAACAACAAACCTTGTGGCTCGATGCAAAGTTAGTGTGAGTCTTTCATAAATTTATCTAATATCATATTTTCATTCAGTTCTTTTAAAATTGAGAGATGTTTTAATTCGGTTACTTAAAAAAGTTATTATTTATTTATTTCTTTCATTTAAAACTTCTTTTAAAATATTTGTTCCATTTATTGCTGATGGAAAACCTGAATAAACAGTCATTAATAACATGATTTCTCTTATATCATCAATACTTAAACCAATATTTAGTCCTGCATTAATATGAAATTTCAATTGAGATTGTGCATTACCTAATGCTGTTAATGCTGCAATTGTAGCAATTTGTCTATATTGCTTATCTAAATTATTTCTTGCAAAGATATCTCCATAGCCATACTCAAGTATAAACTTAGTAAGATCTGGAGAAAAATCATTATAAGCTTTCTCAAGTCGCTCTACTTGCATACTATCTAATTGGGTAAGTTCATTTGCCCCAATTTCATATCTATTGCCTGATGAAGTTTCATTTGTTGGACTTTCCCCTATTAAATCACTTTTCCCTTGCTTTTGACGTTCATTTAATACCTCTTTTAAAGCATTCATCCCATTAATAGAACTTGGAAATCCAGAATATGCAGACATTTGAAGTATTATTTCTTTGATTTCATTAATCGAACACCCAACATTTAGTGCACCATTAATATGCACCTTTAATTGAGGCTCGGCATTACCCAAAGCTGTTAAAGCAGCTACAACAGCAATTTCTTTTGATTTTAAGTCAAGTACCTCTCTTGAATAGACATCTCCAAAGCAGTATTCAATTATATATTTTCCTAAATCAGGAGATATATCTTTTAAATTCTTAACTACCACTTCTCCTGCTTCTCCATCTATTTCAGATAATTTCTTATATCCTTTTTCAAATCTACTCTCTTCTTTCATTAAATTCTTCCTCCATTTCTTTATAAATTTCAATCTTATTCTTAACATATTCTTCAGTTTCTAAGAGCACCTTAATTTCATCTTCTATTAAATTCAAATGTTCTTTTAATATAGTTCTTCTCTGGCTAATAGTTGTATCTCCCAGATCCTTCAATTCAGCATATTCTTTCATTTTACTTATTTTCATTCCAGTAGCTTTAAGTCTCTTTAGAGACTCTATCCACCTTAAATCTTTTTCACTATAAATTCTATTTCCCGAATTATTCCTCTTTATATCTTTAATTAAGCCAATATTTTCATAATACCTAAGAGTATGGGGCTTTAATTTAATCAGTTTTGCTACTTCACCTATTTCTAATTCTTTCATTAAGACACCTCCCAATGCTAAGAGTGTATCACTTAAAGTGTACTTTAAGTCAATATTAATTTATAATTTTATCAATTAAATTATAAATCAAAAATATATACTACTTATTCTCTTAACCTTTTATTTAATTATTTCAGCTAAACTAACCGCTGGATGATGATATCTACTCTTATTAAGAGTATTACTTCCCAGATTTATAGCACTTTGTGGACACCAATGAAAACAAGCTAGACATCCCTCACAGTTGTTAGCCCATTCTACCCCTTGTTCTTCTACAGTAATATTCTCTGTGGGACATACCTTCTTACAAATACCACATCTTATACACTGCTCTGTTGTCCAGAAATGATTCTGAGGCTTATAAATTTTATAAACAGCTAGTTGATAAATTAATCTTTTAATGCTATCTTTTAAAGAAAAATCCCCCTCAATAGCTGCTTTTCTCTTCTCTTGAATATCTTTTATCATTTCCCTTATAATTACTTTAGAATTATTAGTCCTTAATATCTGCTCCTCTCTAGAATTTGTATTATCTTCAATTACTACTGAATTTCCTGGCATAACTAAGGTATATCCTAGATCAAGGTTCTGACCTTTCTCTTTTAGTAGCTTATCAATAGTAGCGAGAGTATAACCAGGCTGTCGATTATTAGTTGCAATAGAGAATATGTATGGATTACTATTAAAATTTACCTTATTTATAAGCTCTTTGACAATTTTAGGAGCATCTAAACAATATACAGGAAATATCAAACCCACCATCTCACTATCAATATCATAACGCTCTTTTTTAACTACCTCTGCAATCGATATGAGCTCACAGTTTTCTAACTTATTTGCTATCTCTTTGCTAACAGCTAATGAATTACCTGTAGCTGAAAAGTAAAATATACTCTTTTTCATCTTAGCCTCCTAATACAGGGTTTTTAAATCAATTACATCCTACTTAGATTATCTTCTTATCTTTCCAAATATCTAATACCCCTTTGTATTCATCTCTTCTTTTTAAAAATCTAGGCTTCCAAATCAACGGGATTAATATTAATTTCGTAAAGATAAACTCAAAAATACTTCTACTTTTTCTCCCTTTAACTATCTGATAGAAACTTTCTACCTTCTTTTCTAATTTTGAAAGAAATTTCTTATCAGCAAAAGGATCTTCGTTGAATTTTAATCTCTTTAAAATACTCCCACCTCTTATTGCACCAGAGACAAGAAAGAATTTTTTAATTGCATTAAGTGCTTTACTTCCTTCAGCTATCTCATATGTAGCAACTGAAAAACCATATTTATTGTAAAGGGATTGTTCCACAATAAAGTGACCACGGTCCCAAAAAGACTTTAGTCTCCCTGTCACATAACTTCCAAAGGTGGAACTTCCTATAATAATCCCATCAGCTCTTTTAATCTGTTCTGATAATTTTTCAATATCATCAGAAGTTATAGAGCATTTTCCAGTTCTATAGCAGACTCTGCATCCTGTACAATACTCAATCTGATAATCAACTAAATCATAATAATTGACCTCTACCTCATCTTTTTGAGTCAAAATCTCAGAAATTTTACCCAATATCTTTGCTGTTGCACCATCTTTTCTAGTACTTCCATTTACAATAGCTATTTTCATTACTCTCCCCTTTTTTAAAATAAACTGTTTTTGTAATTAGCTAACTCACCCTATTAACATGTTTATTAGATTGATATTTTTAATAGGGAAACTTGGACATTACTAATATCTATTAATGGATATATTGCGACATTTTCGCTTTTTAAAAGTAAGCAAAATTATTAAAATATTTTTCGGGAAAGCTTATCAGCTTTTTTCCCGAGTGACTTTTAGCATTGCCCTAAAAGTCACCAAAAGGTCTAGAAGAAAATTA
>NZ_JBSQYM010000068.1:0-15246 GCF_055140805.1 Orenia sp. | reverse complement strand
AGATGTGTATAAGAGACAGTAAATATCCTTACTTAAATGGAAATGTTGATTATGTTGTGAAAGATAGAGGAAATTATTTCAAGGAAGGTATAACTTGGAGTAACATATCAAACAAATTTTCTACTAGGTATTCTTCTAAAGGTTTTATGTTTGACCAAAAAGGATCAATGTGTTTTCCACTTGAAGAAGATATTTATACTTTAAGTGGTTTTTTTAACTCTGAAGTAGCAAATCATTTTTTAAATGTATTATCTGCTACATTGGACTATAACAAAGGTGATATAATACAACTTCCATATGAAAAGAAGGCTGTTGATAATAATCAGATTCTAAAAGAAAAAATAGATAAACTAGTTCAACAAAACATCCAAATCTCCAAAAACGATTGGGACTCCTTCGAAACCTCATGGGACTTCCAACGTCACCCCTTATTAACCCATAAAGGTGAGGCCACAACTATCGAAGCAGCCTTTAAGAATTGGGCAGACTTTGCAAAAAATCAGTTCTATCAACTCAAGGAGAATGAAGAAGAGTTGAACCGTATCTTTATCGAAATCTATGGATTAGAGGATGAGTTAACTGCAGAGGTTGACGAGAAAGATGTAACCGTACGAAAGGCAGATAGAAAGAGGGAGATTAAGAGCTTTATCTCCTATGCTGTTGGTTGTATGTTAGGTAGATATTCATTGGATGAAGCAGGACTAGCTTATGCAGGGGGAGACTTTGACCAGAGTAAGTATTCTACTTTCCCAGCTGATGAAAATGGGATCATTCCAATTACTAAGGATGAATACTTTGATGATGATATAGTAGGAAGATTTATCGAGTTCTTGAAGGTGTGCTTTGGTGAAGAGAATCTAGAGAAGAATCTTGATTATATCGCTAATACCTTGAAGAAGAGTAATAAGGATTCAAGAGAGACTTTAAGGGATTACTTCTTGACTAAATCTAAGTTCTATAAAGACCATTGTAGGAAATATAATAAACGACCAATCTATTGGTTATTCCAAAGCGATAGTCGAGGGAAAGCCTTTAATGCTTTAGTTTATATGCACCGTTACAATAAAGGAACGGTAGCTAAGGTTAGAGTGGATTACCTCCATGAGTTGCAGAAGAGGATGGAAGCTGAAAAGAAACGATTACAGGATTTGATTGAAGCCGATGTATCAGCTAGTGAAACAGCCAAAGCTAAGAAGAAGGTTAGGGAGATAGAGAGTGACCTCTTGGAGTTGAGAGAATATGATGAGACCTTAAACCATGTAGCCAATCAGCAGATTGAGCTAGATTTAGATGATGGAGTTAAGGAGAATTATCCTAAGTTTGGGGATGTGTTGGCGAAAATATAATCCTTTTATAGCTACGGGTTTCAACCCGTAGCTAAATAGGATATACCATAGAATAGGATACCACGGGTTAAAACCCGTGGGTAAGGGTGAGATATGAATAAACAAGATAATAGCCACAGGTTTTAACCTGTGGCGGTTGTTATGGTGTGATGTGACGTAATGATGTAGTGTAATAACATAGCTACGGGTTTCAACCCGTAGCTAAACGAAACATATCATTGGAACGTCACAAAAACATATATACATCATGGAATCGAGGATACCACGGGTTAAAACCCGTGGCTCATGGTATATCGTATGTATTAATCAATCAAATCAGGATAATATAAAACCCATATAAATCTAAGCCACAGGTTTCAACCTGTGGTGTATAGTATGGTAAATATGAGGTGATTATATGGGGAGAATTTATAGTGAATTATATATCCACCTGATTTGGTCAACTAAAATGAAAGAAGCAATGATAACAGGGAATTTTGAACAGATAATTTATAATAAAATTGAGGAGAAGTGTGAGAAATATAATTTTCAAAAATTGGCTATCGGAAACACTTGTGACCATATTCATTCTTTAATCAGGGTTAATCCAAATCAAAGAATTTCAGAGTTTGTAAAAGAGGTAAAAGGAGCAACATCTTTTATCATAAATAAAGAAACAGATGCAAATTTATATTGGCAGAATGGTTATGGGGTTTTGAGTGTGAGTAAATATGGGGTCAACAAAGTTAAAAATTATATATTAAATCAAAAAGAACACCATAGGTCAAAAGATAATTTAATAGATGTATTAGAGAAATAT
Organism: Orenia sp.; assembly: GCF_055140805.1. Lineage (NCBI taxonomy): Bacteria > Bacillati > Bacillota > Clostridia > Halanaerobiales > Halobacteroidaceae > Orenia > Orenia sp. The sequence goes on along the minus strand of NZ_JBSQYM010000068.1, from coordinate 13,101 downwards.
TAGCCACAGGTTTCAACCTGTGGTGATGTGGTGGATGTATCATAAATAATATTAGCCACAGGTTTCAACCTGTGGTATGATGATGTACCGGTTGTTATGGTGTAATGTGGTGTTATGTAATATCATAGCTACGGGTTTAAACCCGTAGCTAAATGGAAGAAGGTGACAGCTATGAATTTAACAGAAATAAAAAAAGTTCTAGTAGAAAAATTTAATCAAGAGTTGCAGCAAGGAGAGAAGAGACATATTATCTTTTGGTATGATAATAATGGTGATTTTGTAGAAGAGATAGATGGGCTAGATTTAGAAGGTGTAAAAATATGGGAGTTGACTGAAGATAATAATTTTGAAACGAAATATCAATTAGAAGTAGTAGATACAGAAAATAATTATTTAATCTACTCTAGTCATCCCCGACTACCAAAAAGAGAAGATTGGTTATTGGATATTCTGCTTTATTCTGATGAATTTTCAGCCGATAAATTGATGATAGATATGAAAGAACTTGGTATAGAAGGTAACTCATTACGTTATAAATTTAAAGATTATAAAAAATTCTTTAATAGTAAAAAGCGACATGCTAGACTTAAGAGTTACGGTATAGGAGATTACACAGCAGAAAAGTTAGATGTGGCAATTTTATCGGCTTTATGCAATTTAAAAGCTCCTAGCTTAGAGAATGCAGTTAAGGAGATATTAATGGACTCCTTAGATAGTCAAGAGAATAAATATTTAAAGAAGTTTCAAAGCTTTGGTGATGAAGAGAGCTTTTGGCTGTTGGTAGAGGAGAGATATGGTTACATAGCAGAGAATAAAACTTTAGAGGGACTAATGAAGTCATTCTTGATAACTAATCTAGAACATAACTTGCAAAGAGAATTACCTGCTAAGTGGACAACTTATCTATCTAATAAAGAGACTGAAGCTATAGTCTTTATCGACCATTGGATGAATCATAGCCAAGATGCTTTAAAGTATGATGAACTTACTACTATAATTGAAGATGAATTAGAGCTAAATACTCATCTGCAAAAATGGGATATTAAAGAGTATTTAGGTTGTGATACTTTTAAGAGTTTTGATTTAGCTATCATTAATAAGCTGATGAATAATCTATTAAATGACCTTGATGAGTTTAACTATTATCAAGAAGTTATTGAGACTAGAAGGACTAAGCATTGGTATAGTAAATTTAAAGATATCTATGAAGCTATTTATTGGGCTATAGAAATTTTTAAATATCAGAGTAAATATAATAGGGTTATCAAAAGGGATAGTGCCTATGATATGTTTAATAAATATCAGACCGAGTACTATTTAATTGATAGTGCTTATCGTAAATTTTATTTAGCTTATGATAATATTACAGATAAAGATATTATAATTGAGCTTAGGGATAGAGTAGAAAATCTTTATAAGAACTGGTACTTACATCAACTATCTATCAAATGGTCTGATACCATCGACAGAAAATTAGCTAATAACTGGCAAATTGATGGATTAAAGCAACAGCGTGATTTTTATAATGATTTTATTAGAAATACAGTTATTAAAGGAGAGCGAGTTTTTGTTATTATCTCTGATGCTTTGCGATATGAAGCAGCAGCAGAGTTTTCAAAAAGACTCAATACAGAGGTAAAAGGTGCTACAGACTTATATGCTACGCAAGGAGTAGTACCCTCTTATACTAAATTAGGTATGGCAACTTTATTGCCTAATAATAGATTAGAGTTTAATGATAAAGGCGATATACTGGTGGATGGAATCAGCTCTAAAGGACGAGATAATAGGCAGAAAATATTACAAAGTTATTTAGAGGAATCAGTAGTTACAACCTATGAAGAAGTAAGCCAAATGAAACGCAAAGAACTACGAACACTCTGTTCTGGTAAGAAACTAGTTTATATCTATCATAATTCCATTGATGCTAAAGGTGATAACAGTTCTACAGAGTTAGAAGTCTTTAAGGCTGTTGAGGACACCTTTGAGGAGTTGGATTCACTTGTTAAAACTCTAAAGAATGGAGTAAGTGCAGCACATATCTATATTACAGCAGATCATGGATTTATTTATAGAAGAGATAAATTAGAAGTTAGTGACAAGACTGAGAAGATGAATATAGATGCTAAAGAGATAAAGAGAAGGGTCATTATCAGTAAAGAAGATAGTAATATAGACGGAATCCTTAGTATAGATTTAAGTTATATCTTTGGAGATGATAGTAATTTGAAAGCAATTGTACCTCGTGGAGTAAATAGATTTAAACTACAAGGTGCAGGACAGAACTTCGTCCATGGAGGAGCAGCCTTACAAGAGATAGTTATACCAGTAATAAAGTTTAAGAATGATAGAAGTAAGAATAGTGAAAATGAATCAGCTAAGGTTGAAGTGAAATTGACTAATATTAGTCGTAAGGTTACTAATAATATCTTTTATCTAGAGTTTTTCCAAACAGAAAAAGTAGAGGATAAATTGATACCTAGAAGATTAAGACTTTACTTTGAAGATGAAGCTGAGACTAAGATATCTAATGAGAATATCATTATTGCTGATAGTAAATCAGATAATCCCCAAGAACGGAGTTTTAAAGAGAAGTTTACCTTAAGAAATTTAGATTATCAGCGGGATAAGAATTATTATTTAGTATTGATTGATGAAGAAGATGATGAACTTTATGAAAAGATTAGTTTTAGGATAAGTTTATTGTAATTTAATCAAATAATTTATAGCTACAGATTAAACTCTGTGGCTATTTCTAGTATTTTCATCAAAATTTAAAAAGAAAATAAAAGTTTATATTAAATTATTTAATTGGACTCTCGAGTAAAAGAGGTGGATATCAAAGTAGCCTGTGATGTGACCAATCCCCTATATGGTGTAAATGGAGCAGCATATATTTATGGTCCACAAAAAGGTGCAGATGCTAGGATGGTAAAAGAGTTAGACGATAATTTATACCATTTTGCAACTGTTGTTGCTAGGGAAACTAATAAGCAGGTTCAGGAGCAGCAGGTGGGCTGGATTAGTTGCTTTTCTTGGTGCTCAACTTAAAAGTGGGATAGAGATAGCTCTAGAGGCTAATAACTTTGAAGATAAGTTGGAAGGGGTAGATTTAGTTATAACTGGGGAAGGACAATTATAGATAAGCAGACTATTAATGGTAAGGTCCCAATTGGAGTAGCAAGAGCAGCTAAAAAGTATAATATACCTGTAATAGCCATTGCAGGTAATGTATCTGATGATATAGATAAAGAATTAGAGCAGGAGATAGATGCTATCTTCAGTGCTAATCAACAGTTACGCTCCCTTGAAGAAGCAATGGAGAAAGCTCCAATCTGGTTGCAGATGATTAGTAGACAAATAATGAAACTCTTTAAAATGAAGTTTTAAAGATTATGGCTATTTAGGAGGAGAATAAACTTTAGAATAGAAATATTAAACAAGAGTGTACCAAAATTGGATTGTTCATTGATATAGAACAGAGGTATTAGATTTAAGTGATTGGTGTATAAGAGTTATAAAAAAATAAATCGAGGTGAAGTTAATGAATAGATTAAATTGGGCTATATTAGGACCAGGTACAATTGCCAAAGAGTTTGCCAAGGCATTAAATCAGGTAGAGGGAAGAATCTATGCTGTTGGATCTAGAAAATTAACAAGAGCTGAAGAGTTTGCTAAAGAATATGGAGTTGAAAAGGCATATGGCGATTATAGTCAAATGTTAAAAGACGATAAGATTGATGTGGTTTATATTTCAACACCCCATAGTAATCATTATGAGTACATAATAAAAAGTTTAAGAAATGGTAAGCATGTCTTATGTGAAAAGGCAATTACAGTTAATTATCAGCAATTGAGTGATATCCTTGAGTTAGCACAAAAGAAGAATCTTGTTGTAGCAGAGGCAATGACAATTTATCATATGCCATTATATAAAAAGTTACGAGAAATTATTGATGCTGGTAAGATCGGTAAGGTTAAAATGTTGCAGGTCTCCTTTGGTAGTTGTAAAGAGTATGATATCAATAATCGCTTTTTTAATAAAGATTTGGCTGGTGGTGCTTTGCTTGATATTGGAACCTATGCTTTATCCTTTGCTCGTTTCTTTCTATCTAGTCAACCACAAGAGATATTAACTACTGTCAAGGAGTTTGAAACAGGGGTTGATGAGCAATCTGCTATTATTTTAAAAAATAATGATGAGGAGTTGGCTGTTGTTAATTTGAGTATGCGTGCTAAGATGCCAAAACGTGGTGTTATTGGTGGAGAAAAAGGTTTTATTACAGTTGATAATTATCCACGAGCTGAAAAGGCAGTAATTACCTATACAGCAGATGGTAGCCAGGAAGTAATTGAAGTTGGTAAAACAGCTAAGGCATTGGAGTATGAAGTAGAGGATATGAGTGATTATATTATAAAACAAAGTAGTAAAGAGACCTTAGATTTATCAATTGATGTAATGGAGATTATGACAAAGGTTCGAGAAGAGTGGGGAATTACTTATCCCTTTGAATAGAGATTCTAAATTGTTAAATCACAGCATGGAGAAAGCATTTTAGGAGACTACTAATTTATATCAAAAAGCTATTGATGATTATTTTATTTATGATAAAATAAGAATAAATTTGATAATAACGGATTTGGTAGCAATGCTTTGGGATAAATAGCAATAAGGAGGTATTACTATGGGAGATGGAATTATGTCTCAAGAAGAGATTGATGCTTTAATTGAGCAGATGAAGAATCAAAGTTAATTGTTGTATTACCGAATTTAGCCGAGAAAGCCTCGCTTTTGTTAAAGGGCGGGGATGAATCGGCTATTTTAATTTTTAATCGACTTGAAAATTAAAATTATTTATAAAATACAATTCTTGAACATGAACCCCTTTTATGATATAATACAGTTAACAACTGATATAAAGGGGTTTTTAATTATGAATACCTATAAAAGTACAAGACACGCAAAGTTCCTTTTAAATTATCATTTTATATGGATACCTAAATACAGAAAACATATTTTAGATAATCCTGAAATTAAACAATTGACTTTAGATACTATTAATGAATTAGCTGATACACATAATTTTGAAGTATTGGCTACTGAAATAATGCCAGACCATATACACCTTTTTATATCAGCTTTGCCTAAGTATTCTCCTAGTAAGCTAATGAATATCATTAAAGGCACTACTGGAAGAAGAATATCAAAGCACTTTCCAAATTTGAATATTAAAGGTTCTGTATGGACTAGAGCATATTTTGTGGCTACTGCGGATAATTTTAACTCTAAGACAATAAAACAATATGTCGAAGAAAATACTAAATAATATAGTACAAGATTGAATTGCTATTTCCACGGAGAGTTTTTGTAAAAAACTCGTAGGGGTAATGTTAGTTCAGAAACTATTCAACACTATATTGAAAATCAAAGGTGATAATATGCAATTAACTTATGTTCTAGAGTTGCTAAAACCAACTAAAAGAAAACAAAATATATTCTTAAATAATATTGCAGAAGTAGTTAAGAATCGTCAATCTGTTGCTGACAAACTTAAAGTAGGAGAAACTAAGTTGAGTTCTGCTGACTTTAAAGAGATAAAACTACCTTCTGCTGTTAAGAATCAGAATATTAGAGAAGTGAAAGCACTCTATAAGTTGTTTTTAAAATCTGATTCTGATAAAGAGAATTTAGAATTTAAAGACAATCAGCCTATTTGTTATAATAATCAAAATTATAAAATTGATGGGTCTATAATCTCAATACCTCTTTATACTAGCAAGTGTCAAAGGTTCGCTTTCCCTGTTAAGCAGACTAAAAGGTTTGAAGAATTGCAACGATATATTGAGAATAGTTGCAAATTAGGTAAAGCTAGTCTGTTTTATAAAAGGGGTAAATGGTACTTTGCTGTAACAATTAAAATTTCTGATAAAGAAACCGCTAATTCTAATGTAATGGGAATTGATATAGGACTTCGACAATTAGCTGTTGCTAGTGTTAAAAATCCACAAGGCAAAGAGCTTAATCGTCAATTCCACAATGGCAAACAAGCTGGTTTTATCCGTAAAAAATATCGTTCGTTAAGAAGAAAACTAGGTCAATCTAAGAAGGTAAAAGCTATTAAAACTATTGATGACAAAGAGCAGAGATGGATGGTAGATTTAAACCATAAAATTAGTCGCCAACTTATTAATCTTGCTGTGCAAGAGCAAGTTGGGATTATAATTATGGAAAATCTAGATAATATCCGAAATACCCTACAGGTCGGAAAATCACGACCTTTCGTGAAAAAACATTCTACTAAAAGTCTTAATAGAGCAGGTTCTACCACGAAGAGTTCTTATAGAACTCGTAGGGATAGAAACCTTCATAGCTGGACTTTTTATCAACTTCAACAATTTATTGAATATAAAGCAACCTTAGCTGGGATTAAAGTGGAATATATAAATCCAAAGTACACTTCCCAGAGTTGTTCTAAATGTGCTAAAGTTAAAAAATCTAATCGTAAAGCTAATTTATACTCTTGTGAGTGTGGTAATCATATCCACTCTGATTTAAATGCAAGTCGTAATATAGCTAATAAATATTTAGCCTCCGTGTCTTAACAGACACTACGTAATAAAGTGCATTTGCAACAATCTGCTTAGATGGTAATAATCTAAGTGCCTAAGTGGCTATATGCCTATCTTAGGAGGGCTGATGGCACAGCCTAAAGTTTGCGTCATACTTGCCTACCAGAAATGGACTGGCATTTAATCAGCAGACAACCTCGTAAGTTCCTTTAAGGAATCCTCGTCCTTGTACTTTAAGGGCGGGGAGGATGTCAAAAAATAGTTAAACTGTACCTTGATTGGTATAGTTTATTTTTGAAGATGTAGTCAATTTTTAACTGGTCACTTATGACTAATTTAAAAAAGGGAAAAGATAACTTTTATCTAAATATAATATAAAATATATATTTAGGTAAAGAATAAAAAAGAAAGTGGAGGAGTAGAGTATGAAATTAAAATATGGAGAAGAAAAATTAACACTAAATCTAAAAAAATTAGGAGAAAAAGTAGAGACATTATTACCAAATGAAAAAGATGGTGTAACAGATCCTTTAGAAGCTGTTAAAGCTAGTTTAACTGACCCTATCAAATCTTTGCCCTTAGATAAACTAGTTAGGGAGAAGCAGCCTAAGAAAGTAGTCATAGTTGTTAATGATGTTAGTAGATTGACACCTTATGATTATATGTTACCACCATTATTAGAGAAGTTAGAAGAAGGTGGGATTGATAAAGAAGCAATTACCTTTATTATCGCTACAGGTATTCATGATCCTAATACTGAAGAGCAGAACAGGAAAATCTTTGGTGATGAGATAGTTGATAATTATCGCTTAATCTCTCATAATCCTGATAATAATTTAGTTGATTTAGGAAAGTTAAGCTCTGGAAATACTTTATTATTGAATAAGGAAGTTGTAGAGGCGGACTTTTTGATTACTACTGGAGTGATAACTGCTCATTATTTTGCAGGATTTTCAGGAGGGCGTAAATCAATCTTACCAGGAGTAGCAGGAAGAGATAGTATCCAAAGAAACCATGCCCATATGGTCAATTTACTTGGTAATTTGCCTAAAATAGAGGATAATCCTGTTAGTCTAGAGATGATTGAGGCAGCTAAAAAAGTTGGAGTAGATTTTATTTTGAATGTAGTAACAAATAGTAAAAAGGAGATAGTAGAGGTAGTAGCAGGTGATTTAGAAGCAGCTTGGTATCAAGGGGTTAAGACGTCTACTCAGATGTATCATGTGCCAATTAAGAAGAAGGCAGATGTAGCAATAGTCAGTGCAGGAGGCTATCCAAAGGATATTAATATTTATCAAGCCCAAAAGGCTTTAGATAATGCTGACTACGCTGTTAAAGGTGGTGGAACGATAGTACTTTTAGCAGAATGTCGAGCAGGTTTAGGGGAAGATGTCTTTAAAGAGTGGTTAAACACTGCCACAAGACCTGAAGACAATGTGAAAAGGATTAAAGAACGTTTTGTAATTGGAGGTCATAAGGCCTTTGCGATTAGTAAGGTAGTCTTAAGCAAGGAGTTCATCTTGATTTCTGAGTTTAACCAAGAGATAACAGAGTCCATGTTTGCTAAGAAGATGAATAATCTAGATGAGGTATTATCTTATCTAGAGGATAAATATAATAATAAGTATAGTGCTATTATTATGCCTCAAGGAGGTTTGACAGTGCCAGTTGTTGAAAGTTAAAAGTATATTGGTAGTTAATAATGAAAGGAGGAGTAAAATGGTTGAGTTAAAGAAGGTAGATGCCTTTTCTGCTGCAAGGATTTATGTATTGATGATATTACCCTTATTATTACTTGGACTTTTATTGAACTTGGCTATGATGTTAGCTGGTGCAGATATAAATCCTGTAGAGATATTATTGAGTTTTGTACAGATTATATTTATTTTTATTAGTACTTTTATAGGTGCTAAAATTTATAATTTTATTGTAGCTAGAGTCGGTGGTTTAGAGGCTGAACTAGTGAGCTTAGAATCAAAACTATCTGAAGGGAGGGTGGGAAGAATGATAGAGATTAAGAGCTTTGATATTAAATCAGTTGTAAAGGTTTATGGGGTCTTAGCAGCAGCTGTATCTTTAATATTTGCTATTTTTGCGTTAATTGCTGGGGTTTTAGCTAATGATATGGCTTTAGTAGGTCTTGCTATAGCTTCTCCATTTATTTATATTATTTTGGGAATGATATTAAGTGCTCTGATGGGATTGATCTATAATTTAGTTGCCAACAAGTTTGGTGGGGTTAAAATAGAGTTAGCAGAGAAGATTGAGGAAGATCCTATTGCTTAAATTTATTAAGAGGCTAATTAGACTATCCATAATGATAATATTTATAGGAACAGGTATTTTTGCTTATAACCTTTACCAGAGTGGAGAATTTAATGATTTTAATATCTCTAAATTACTAAGTTTCATCTAGCTTTTCTACTAATTCATTTTTAATAGTAGTAGTTAATTTAGTTCTAGTTTTTAAAACCATATTAACACCTCCATTTATATTATATCAATTCAATAATATAAATGGAGGTGCCATAATTTTATGGTACAATATAATTAAGTTGAAAGGAGGTGTAAATTGTGAATAAAACCTATATACTACCTATTGAACAGCAAAAATTAGCTCATAAGCTATCTAGATTAAGTGGTCGCATATACTCTAAGACTGTATCTATTATCTTTAAATTAAAGCAAAGTAAAGATATTTGGTTATCTAAAAATGATATGGAGAAGTTAATCAAACTATATGCTAGTAAATTTGATATGCACTCTCAATCTAAGCAAGGTGCAGTACAACAATACTATACTAATCTTAAAGGTTTCTTTAAATCTATGGATAAAGCTGATAATCCTAAACCACCATATCGCACTAGGAAATATAATAAGGTAATTTATAAAAAATCTGCTATTAAATTAAAAGATGGTGTGCTTAAATTATCTAATGGTAGAGGTACAGCACCATTAAGAATTAAGACTAAAAGTTTAAATCAAAGACCTAAGTATGCAGAAGTTATATATCATCATAAGGAAAAGGTCTATAAACTTCATATTGTAGTTAATGTTGAAAATGAACAGATAGACTATAATAATGACAAAACTCTAGCAGTTGACTTAGGTCAGATACACCCAATGGTAACTTTTGATGGAGAACAGAGTTTAATTTATAATGGTGGAAAACTCAACTCTTTTATTAGATTTAGAAATAGGGAGTTAGGAAAATTGCAAAATAAAATGTCTAAGTGTAAAAAATACTCTAATCGTTGGAATAAACTCAATCGTGGTAAAAAGAAACTTATGCTTAAAAGTAAAAATAAGATTAATGATGTCTTGCAAAAATATTCATCACATCTTATTTCCTACTGTATTAAGAATAAAGTTTCTACTATCGTGATTGGTGATATTAAAGGTATTAGAGAAAACATTAGTTTTGGTACTAAGAATAACCAAAAGTTGCACCAATGGGTATATAAACAACTAACAGATATAATAGAATATAAAGCTGAATCTGTTGGTATTAAAGTTGATTATCAAGAAGAAAGTTATACTAGTCAAACTTGCCCTAAGTGTAACAAAAGACATAAACCTACTAATAGAAACTATATATGTCAATGTGAATTTAAATATCATAGAGATTCAATTGGTGCTATTAATATTCACAGGAAGTATACTAGAGGTTCATTAGATAAATCCTCTAGGTTAGAAGGCGAATTGACCTCGCCCTATGGAGTAAGATATGATTCTAGCTCCATTAGTTGTTCTGTTGAATGGAATATTAGACCTTTCAGTCGGGATATTCCAGCGTAATATCAATAGAAAAGATAGTCTTGAACTATTAAGAATCCTCGTTCATGAACGTAGTGAATGGGCGGGGAGTATGTCAAAGAGATAACATTACTAGTAAAAGTGATCAAAGAAGGCTCAGTGAAGGATGGTCAAAGTACTTTGATGTAGATATTGCTGCCAATGAGGTCTATTGTTATGGTTGTTCTATTCAGATTGAGGGGATAAAGAGAATCAATCAAGATTGTAGAATTCGTAGTTGTACATTGGAGAAGGAATTAGATAATTGTACTAGTTGTAATCAATATCCTTGTACTCAAATATCAATTAAGCTGTTAGAATATAAGGTTGGAGATGAATTAAGTGAACAGATGCCCTTAGAAGATTATCAAGATTTTGTCAAACCCTATCAGAGCAAAAAGGTATTAGATGATTTAAGGAATAATTCAAAATCTAAGAAAAAGAAGAGGTTTGCTAGTGGAATAGGATGATTCTATCTATTAGAATAGCTAGTAAATTAGATCCAATATTATAAATAATTCAATAAAATCAATTCTTTGGCTAATTGTTAACCGATAGATAGAGTTAATCTAAAAGAGGAATTTGTCTAAAAATGTAGTATTTTATATGATAGGTGAACTAATAATTGAAACTTTAAATCTGATAGATGATTGATTTAGCAAGGGGTGAGACTAATAGATAAAGTATTTAATTATAGAGTCAGAGATGATAGTAGCAAGGTGTTATCAGGTTATCTTAATGCCAAAAACAGAGAAGTAGCCATTCGACGTTTAAGAAATCAAGGTTATTATGTGGTTGAGTTAGAAGAGCAGAAGAGGAGTTTATTTACTCTTAGTTGGGATTTTACTCTAAATAGATTTAAAAAGGTAGACTTAAGAGAGCTAGCAGTCTTTTTGCGGCAATTTGCTACTTTAATAGAGTCAGGAATACCCTTGGTTGTTGCTTTAAAGTTATTAGCAGAAGAGACAAATCACCCTAAAATGAGATTAGCCCTGATAAATATTAGAAAAAATGTAGAGCAAGGAATGTATCTGGCTGATGCTCTAAAGCAAGAGAAGGATACCTTTCCTGAAATATTGATTAAAATGGTAGCAACAGGTGAAGAGGTTGGAGCTTTGGCTTATGTCTTAGATGAGATGAGTGAATACTTTAGCAGGGAGAGGAAGTTTAAAAGAGAATTATTCTCTATTATCTCTTATCCAGCGATTATCTTGGTAATGACAATAGTAGTAGGACTATTTATCGTTACTAATATCTTACCTAAGTTTGCTAATCTTTTTGTTAAGATGAGATTAGACCCCCCTTTACTTACTAAGACCTTATTGATAGGAGGTACTTTTGTAGCAGAACATTGGTATTTATTGATACTCTCTTTTAATTTGATAATCTTAGCTTTAAACTGGTATTATCATCAGGATAAGGGTAGGCATAGGATTGATAGCTTATTATTAAAATTACCTATTATTGGAGCTTTGATTACAAAGATGGAGATTGCCCGCTTTACTAAGAGTTTAAGTCTATTATTTAAGAGTGGTATCCCTATCATACAGTCTTTAGATACTTTAAGTGGAAGTATCTACAATTCAGTTCTAGCCAAGGCGATTGAGGAAGCTAAGCAGGAGATTCAAAGTGGCAAGAGCTTGACAGCTACACTAAAGGACAACCCCCTCTTTTCTGGGATGGCACTTAAGATGCTAAGAACAGGGGAAGAGACTGGAAGGTTAGAGGAGATGTTAATTAGGATATCTAACTTTTATGAGGAAGACTTTAGAGAAAGTTTAGATGGGATCATGTCGATGGTAGAGCCTGCTCTAATTCTTTTGTTGGGACTGGTTATCATATTTATTGTTTTCTCTACAATGATGCCGATGTATCAAATGATTAATCAGGTTTAAGTGATAGCGATCAGTAAATTAATTTATATAGATAGTGGTGATTAATGGGAATGTTGTAATATTGTGATGTTTTTTCTTTGGTGGTTAGAAGTTAGAGGTTTAGGTAATTTCTAACTACCTAACCACCTGACTAGCTAATACCAAAGTTGTTGTAATATATCTCAATTGCAGTAACTTTTTTTAATAATATAAAATCTAATTTGCTTTATACAGAGATAAGGACAATTGTAGAATTAAGGAGGAATCGGATGTTAAAAAAAGAAGATGCTTTTACTTTAATAGAATTAATGATAGTGATTTCAGTTATAGGTATTCTAATTGGAATGGTAATACCTAATGGGGCCAAAGTCCAACAGAAGGCTGATGAGACTGTAATTAAGTACCACTTAAATCTTTTGGAGAACTTCAATCAAGCCTTAAAGGGAGAGTATGGTAGATATCCTAACTCAGTAAGAAGCAGGGCTATTCCTGATGTTCTCAGAGATTATGCTCCAGTAGATAGTAGCTATAAGTATGTTTCTGATAATCTAGATGATCAGAACTTCAATAATAATCCTACTGATGATTCTTTCGACTCTAGTAATTATATAATCTATTATGATTTAAAGGTTGGTGGTCAGTACTATTATATAGATGATCTAGATAAGAGGGTGAAAAGAAGTAAAGAAATACCGACTTTATCTAATTAACTATAAATGAGCAAAAATGATTACATTAATTCACATCTGCTATAATTAGGATGTTCATTCAGGCTAATATTATTTTATCTCCCTTTAGGGAAATCTTATGTTTTTAAAGTAGCCACAGTGTTTTAACCTGTGGCATCAAACAAGCATTAAAG
>NZ_JBSQYM010000067.1:0-15536 GCF_055140805.1 Orenia sp. | reverse complement strand
TAGGAGAGAGTTAGAGTGAGGTATGAAAGGTTTTGATTTATTTCATTTTAGACTTGGAGATCTATATAGATAAACAACTTTAGAATGTAATTTAAATATGAGATTATATAGAGGAAATGAGATACTTTCATGTTGGTAATCAGTAATCTGGAACCAGTGTTTATAACTGATTCCCGATTACTGATTCCCGATTCCAAAAATTATCACACTACCTTTCTATTGTTTTATTCTAAAGTTGGATAACTATATTATTCAGCATTCAACCCTGCTAAATTGAGTAGATTCCATGGTTTATTAAAGTGTGGCTGGAAGAAGAAGTCAACAAAGGCTAACTCATCTACAGTCATCTTATTCTGGATTACAACTGACATGGTATTGATAGATTGGGTTAAATCTGTCTCTGACATCAGCTGAGCCCCTACAATTCTTTTAGTATCTTTTTCGTAAACGACCTTCAAGATGGCCTCATCATATGTAGGCATAAATTCAGGACGATAATTGTCTGTAACAGTTACTGTATCTACTTCAAGACCTGCTTCTTTAGCTGATAGTTCTGTTAACCCTGTAGCAGCAATATTATGCTTGTAGATCTTAATACCTGAAGTACCTTGAGTTCCCATATACTTTGTTCTCTCTTCTACTAAGTTTCTAGCAACCAATGTTCCCATACGAACTGCATTAGTAGCTAATGGGATATATCTATACTCTTCTGTAGGATTGTATCTAACTGCACAGCAATCACCTGCTGCTAATACATCTTGGTTACTAGTACGCATATAATTATCAACTTTAATTGAACCATCATCTAACATATCTATCTGACCTTTAAATAACTCTGTATTTGGCCTAAATCCAATACACATAATTACTAAGTCAGCTTCATATTCACCTTTATCTGTAATCACCTTTGTAACCTTGCCTTCATTACCTTCAAATTTATTGACAGTCTCGCCTAATGCCAAAGTTACTCCATGTTCTTTAAAGGCCTGTTCAGCCACGTCAGTAAATTCTCTGTCTAGATATTTACTTAAAATTCTATCTTCCATATCTATTAAAGTTACATTCTTAGCATTTCTTTCAAAGGATTCTACTAGTTCCACTCCTATATAACCAGCACCTACTACTACTACGTTCTTAGCATCTTTGGCTTTCTCGATAATATCATTTGCATGATAAAAGTTCTTAGATAAGACTATATTGCCTAAGTCTATTCCTTCTAAATTAGGAATGATTGGCCATGAGCCTGTTGTGATAATTAGCTTATCAAAATCATCCTCAAACTCTTCTCCGCTATCTAAATCTTTAACTTTAAGTTTCTTACTATCTATATTTACGTCTAATACATCATGACCCATTTTAGTTCTAACTCCTAAATCGGCTAACTCCTCTGGTGAAGAATAGAATAGACCTTGTACATCTTTTACTATACCCCCAACATATAATGCGATACCACAGGATAGAAATGAAATATTATCATTTCTCTCATAAACGGTTATCTCTGCCTCTGGATATAACTTAGCTGCATTGACTATAGCAGCAGTTCCTGCATGTGTACACCCTATAACTGCTATCTTCATTAATAGTCCTCCTTTTAATAATAATGATTGCTACTATCAACTTTATTATATAATATCTCACTTGTATTTGCAATTTAAATTATGTTAATAATTAGGTCACTTATACTTTAATTTGCTTTTTTTCATACTTTAGTATTCAAAGTATTTCAAAGTTTATAGTTTAATAGCTGAAAAATATACTTTAAATCAGCCTCTAGTAGTTGACTACTTTACGGTTCCAATATACTGTAACTTAACATCTACATCAACTATAGTCTCCATACTTCTAAAAACTTCATACCAGTTATCCTCAATCTGCTCCCAAGTCTTAGGGGCAAACTTTTGTAAAATAACTTTAAAATGAAAGACATCAGCTCCTAATTCCTGTTGTACATATTTAATTGTTTCTTTAATATTGCTTTCAATTTCAATCTTTGCTTCTTTTTCAATACTTTTTATAAAGGCTTGCTTTAAAGCATCTTTATAACGAGTTTCTGATTCTTCAGCTAAGTTAATCACAGCCTTAGATTTAATTGATATTTTAATATTATCCCCATCTACAATTGGTCTTAATTTTGTCTTTACTTTTTTTAGCTCTAAGGTTAATAGAATATTAGGATTGTGGCTAGCTCTGATTACAATAACTCCACCTTTAACTGCATTTCTAATCCATTTGGCATAAATAGTATGTATTCCATTTAATCTTCCCACCATCTTATCCCCTTTAAAAGCTGCTGCTCCTATTACTTTAATTTCATCTTCAGTAGAAATAATTATTGGCAAACCAAAATCAATCTGTGAATGAAGACTCTCGGCAACTTCTCCCAAATCTGTAATATGGGGCATTCTAGATGTTTTATTAGCATTCCTAGGTAGGTCAGCTAAGTAGGTAGCAGCATAATCATCTATCCTTGGTGTAACATCTAATATCTTATGTGCCTCTTCAGAAGTGACAAAAACCTTAGTCCTCCTTCTCATCTCCGGGTCCCGTAAAATCATATCTAAAGGAGGAATAATCCCCTCTCTAGCAATTTTTTCATTAATGATTATAACCTTTAAATGCTCATAAAAAGGTGAATAATTTAATCTAGTAGAAAACTCTCGATTTGCTTCAAAAAAAGAATTACCCAATAAGGTTAAATCCCAGGACCTAGTTCCTTCACCACCACCTCCTCCTCCGCCAATAGGTTTTACTTGAGCCTTGGGTAAGATTGGAATTTGGACTGTATAAGCATATTTAGGCTTTTCCTGTTGTAATTCCATCTTTTCTAATTTAACCTCCTGTTGATAGGACTTTTCTTCCTCATAACCCTTAGGAATTGGCTTGGGTTTATCGATAGCTATCCCTAAAACATAGCCTCGATTTTCGATCTCTTTATAATCCCAGCAACCTATTAAGGAAATTAGAAATAATAAACTTATAAATACTTTAAAATATCTGATTAAAAAAATTTTCATCTTTAATCTTTACTCCTTTCCTTAAAAAATTGAATAATTGCTGCTAAAGGGACTATTAAAAAAATTAGTAACTGCCCTAAATCTTCATTCCAACCTATAAAGTAGAAGACCTCTGAAATATTATCTGGATATAAAGCTATTAAGAAAAAGAATGGGATTTGGCTGAATATAATAATTCTATCCTTTCGTGTATTAAAAAGAGCCTTTAAGTTGAGTGTAGAAGCTAGGTAAAATAGTAATAAAGTACTAAAAGTAATAGGGATCCAAGCTGCCATATATAAACTTTCAGCTCTTTCTAGAATATTGCTTTCTAGCATTATCGATTTAGATAAAGTAATAGTAGGAAATATCAAATACTTGACTTCAGTACTACCAAAGGCCATAATACACAGCAATAAAATTATAGTATATACAGCTACACTGATACTAACACTAATTGCTATCCATTTTTTCATCTTTTTAAAGCTTTTAAAATAAGGGAGTACATAACCAATAATCCCCACCGTTAAAAAAGGATCTCCCATCTCACGAGCCCCCTTTAGTATTGGTATAACTCCATTATAAAAAACTGGTCTCAAATGAATAAATCTAATATTTTTTAAGGATAAAAAGACTAACAATAAAATAAAACCTAATACCAAGGGCAATAACATATCTAAAACAATACTAATTGTTCTAATTCCTTTTAACAAACAATATAAACAAGCTAGTATCATAATACTTATAATAAATATTATTGGTGTTGTGTCCAATAAAAAAATCCGAATACCATCGGTAAAAAGTCTGATCCCCAAACTAAAAGAAACTATAGTATAAACACCAATTCCAATAATGATAATTTTACCTAAAAACTTTCCATATATTTTTTCACAAATTTGAGAAAATGTAAAATTTTTATATCTAGTTCCTAACCAGTAAAACAAATAGCCTATTAATAAAGCATATCCTCCCATAAACAATACTGACAGCCAGCTATCATTCTCTGCATACTCTACAATAGCCCGTGGTATACTTAGAAGCCTGATACTAATCATTCCATGAATAATAAAAGAAAGAATATTGACACTCTCTAGTTCTTTACTCATCAACTATCATCCTAACCTTTTCAACATCTTGTTTTTTAGTATCCTCAACGTTTAATACCTCAGGTCTTTGAATCATCCAACTTTGCGGTACTTTAATAATAGTATCCTTTAAATGCTCTAATTTATATGGAGAAAAATCACCAAGATATCTCACCCCAAAACTCTCTAAAGAAGCAAGATGAATAAGTATAAAAATCCAGCCCATAAAGATGCCATATAATCCTGCTAACCCTGCCATAATTATCAAAGGAAATCTGATTAATCTATTACTTAAGGTAAAACTATATACAGGTATTACAAAAGAGGTTAAAGCAGTTAATGAGACTATAATTATTATTAAAGGGCTGACAATTCCAGCCTGTACAGCCGCCTGGCCAATTACTAAGCCGCCTACAATACTTACTGCCTGCCCAATAGGTCTAGGTAACCTAATACTAGCCTCTGTTAAGATCTCTAAAGTAAATTCCATAATTAAAACCTCTATAATAGTAGGAAAGGGCAACCCCATTCTACTAGAGGTTATTGTTAAAACTAAAGGAGTTGGTATCATCCCAGGATGGTAGGCTGTTAAAGCTAAATAAAGAGCTGGAAGTGAGGTTGTTAAGAAATAGCTTATGTATCTGATAATTCTCATAACTGAACTAGTAATACTTCTTTCATAATAATCGTCAGGACTATTTAAAAAGGTAGCAAAGGTTATAGGTGCAATTAACACAAAGGGAGTACCATCTACGATAATACTAATCCTTCCTTCTAATATACTCCCTACAGTCTTATCAACTCTTTCTGTAGCTAAAACTTGAGGAAATATACTCCATTTATGATTCTCTATCAACTGCTCTATTTGGGCGCTACCAACTATGCCATCAGTGTCAATCCTTTTAATTCTAGCTCTCACCTCATTAACTAATTCTTGGTTAATCACACCTTTTAGATAGATAATTGCTATATTAGTTCTTGTTCTACAGCCTACTTCTAGTAATTCTACTGCTAAGTTAGTAGTCTTTATTCTCTTTCTAATCAAAGATATATTGGTTTTAACTGATTCCACAAATCCTTCACGGGAACCACCAATAGTCTCTTCAGAAGAAGGCGATTCTATGCTTCTTGCCTCCCACCCTGTTGTACCAATCATAAGTGCCTGATTATATCCTTCTATAAATAATAAGGTATTGCCTGATAACAATGCTCGAATTAATTTATTAAAATCCTTAGTTACTTCTACTTCTAATACTGTTAATAATTTCTCGGTAATCTTCTTTTTTAAATCAATCTTATTATTTTCCTTATTATCTTCTGCTTGTAAAGGGGTTAGTATATGCTCGCCTATTAAATCTCTTTCTACCATTCCATCAATACATACTAATAATAAAGTTGTATTGCTATTTTCCAAATAAATATCTCTATATATCAAATCATCACTATGTGAAAATACCTTCTTTAAAGTTCTCCTATTTTTATCTAAAGACTTTGAGATAGGAATTGCTTTAATAGATTCTTTATTTTCTCTATTATTCTTTATGCTCTTCATACTTAGCAATCTTTTAAATTTATCTAATATCATTATTAAATACTCCTCCATTTATAACTTATCAATTAATTTTAACACTACTTTAACTTCTATCATTATTATCTACATATAACTAATATTTATTATCTATAAAATTATTTAAATAAGACTAATAGCCCCCATTCATCTTGAATGGGGGCTATTAGTCTTATAATCAACTTATCTCGAAATATCTAATCTATATTAAATTTTAAAATGACCTATTAATTCTTGTAATGTCTCAGACATCCTACTTAACTCTTGAGAAGAATTAGTCACTTCATCAGACATATTAACTACATCTCTAGTAGCATTCTTGATTTCATTGCTAGTCTGAGCCAAATTTCTGGTAGAAGTAGCAGTCTCTTGAATATAAGCAGATGTTTGTTCCGTAGATTGATTGATTGTCATAAAGATCTCATCTGTTCTTTTAGCAATTTTCTGGCCCTTGATTGCTTTAAGCTCTACTTGCTTAATGGCATCTAATCCAGTTGCAGATTTCTCTTGGTTTCTTTTTACTAGATTAGCAATATCACTTGTTGCTTTAGCAGTCTCTTCAGCTAACTGACGTATTTCATCAGCTACAACTGCAAATCCCCGTCCGTGCTCACCTGCTCTAGCACTTTCAATACTTGCATTTAAAGCCAATAGATTGGTCTGCTCTGCTATATTACTAATTAACTCTACAACTTGTCCAATATCCTCAGAAGTATTATCTAAGTCATTAATTATATTTACTGTTCTCTTGACTACCTGATTAATCTCTTCCATACTATCTACAGTCTCTTTTATATTTATAATACCAGCTTGAGCTTGCTTAGAAGATTCTTGAGCAAAGGTGCTAACCTCTTGGGTACTGATTGAAATCTGCTCAATACTGGCTGACATATTCTCAATTAAATAATTGGTCTCCTCTACTGTAGAACTACCTTCTTGAGCCGATGCAGATAGCTCTTCACTATGGCTTGATAACTCTTTAGCTAATGATACTAAAGTTTTGATTAATTCGCTTATATGCTTAGTTGTCCTATTAAAAGCATCTGAAACCAATCCCATCTCATTATCTCCTTCTATATCAAGCCTAACCTTGAAGTTACCATAAGCCATTCTCTTTAGACCTTTTAATATCTCAACAATATTTTTATTTAACTGTTTAGAAAATCTATTGGTAATAAAGAAGAGTAGGATAATTGTTATAATTAAACCAATGACTATAATCTTGATAATCATATCAGTAAATCCTTTTATCTCCTCTTCCTGCTTATGCAAATATGAACTAATTATAGATTCATAGGTACCAGATCCAATCCACAAATTAGTACCTTCTATAGGAGCTGCATATCCAAACTTCTTTTCAACCTCTCCAGTATTAGGGTTTTTAAAGTAAAATGTAACAAATCCACCACCAGCTTTAGCTTTTTTAATAAACTCTCTAACTGGTTTATTTCCTTTTACATCTTCAAAATCCCATAAATTTTGACCAACTAAAGCTGGATCAGAACCATGAGCAATTACATCACCTTCATAATTATATAAATATAAATAACCATCTTCTCCAAATTTACCACCTTCAGCTACTTCTTTCATTACCTTTAAAATTTGCTCTTCACTGACAGCACCTTTTTGTAACTCATATAATTCAGCTAGTCCTCCTGCCATAGATTCAACTACATCCTTTACCCTCTGCTTCTCCTTTTCCAAGATTGAAGTTTTAAATAAATCTACATCTTTAATAATCAATTCTCTAATATTATAACCTACCAATAGACCAAAAATGACTATAATCACTAAAAAACATAAGCTCATCTTAAGCAAAACACTTGTCTTGAACCTTTGAATAAAATTCATAATATTCTTCTCCTCTTCTCTTCTTCTCAGTAATATTAATTTTTGGTTCAACAACTTAATCATCTATAATATCAATATCTAAATCCTCAGATAGATCAATCTCTAACTCTCTATCCAATCCACTAAAATTTAAAACCTTAACGATTGGTCTAAACATCATAGCTTCATTTACCTTAGTTACTATTGCCTCACACCCAATACTTAGCTTAACCCTTGTTCCTAGGGGATAAGGAACTATCATCTTTAAAAATACATCTAATAAATCCCTATCCATTTTATTTTCTGTAAAGGTAGTGTACATGTATTCTATTACCTCTTTTACTTTGATTGAGCTACGATAAACCCTATCATTCATCATAGCATCAAATACATCTGCAATAGCTACAATCTTGGCATACTCATCTATAAACCTTCTGTTTATACCTTTAGGATATCCCGAACCATCACAGCGTTCATGATGAAAATAAGCGATGCGAGCTGATGATTCTGAAATCCCTTCCATATTACTTAAAATCTCATAACCATAGATTGTATGTTTTTTAATCTCTTCAAATTCCTCATCATTAAGTTTATCAGGTTTATTTAAGATTTTTGGATAAATCTTAATCTTACCTATATCATGCAAGAAAGCACCTACTCCTAACTCAAAGAGAGCTTCTTCATTATATCCTAGCTTCTCACCTATTACTAAAGAGAGTACAGCAACATTGGTCAAATGAAAAAATAATTCATCCTCTACTACTCGGACATCTTTAAGGCAATTTAATATCTTCTTATTACTAGTTGTATTATTAATTATATCAGTAATTATTCTATATAGCTGTTCTTGTTCATTATGATTTAATTTAATATTACCACTGCTTATCCTCTTAAAAGATTCTCTAGCTATAAGTATTGCTTCTTCTTTTATATTGTCAGGTATTATCTCAATATCCTCTTTCTTGATCTCCTTCAGCCTATCATCTTCAAGATAAATTTGATTTAGACCAAGAGTATTTAATTTATTAATATACTGTCTGTTCAATCTTTTACCTGCTTCTAATAATAACTTACCATCTGCAGTATATATCTTCTTAGCAAGTATATCTCCTTCTTTTAATTCATCTAAGCTAGCTAGATACACCTTTATAACCTCCTTTTAAGTATAGAAATTAACAACCATACTCTCCAATTTCAAAATCACAATAAATATTCTTAAATCTTAAATTTGCCTATTAAACTCTGTAAACTTTCTGCCATACTCGATAATTCTTGGGAAGAAACACTTAACTCTGTAGACATCCGCTCAATATCTTCAGCTGAGTTTGTAATTAAATCTGTATCTTCCACTAACTGCTGAGTAGATTGAGCTGTATCTTCAATATGAACTGAGGTCTGTTCACTTGCCCCTTTAATCTCTTCAAAAGCTCTACCTGTCTTTTGAGCAATACTCTCCCCTTCATTAGCTTTTCTCTCTACTTCTTTAATTGTATTAATACTATCTGTTGTTTGATTTTGAATCTTCTTAACCAAAGTAGAGATATCTTGTGTAGCTTTAGAGGTTTCTTCAGCAAGAGCTCTAATCTCTTCAGCTACTACAGAAAATCCCATACCATGTTCCCCAGCCCTAGCTGCTTCTATAGCTGCATTTAGAGCTAATAGGTTGGTCTGCTCAGCTATATTAGTAATTAACTCTACAATCTCACCTATCTCTTGAGAGTTGACTTCTAAGTTGACTATAGACTCAACAGACCTTTCTACAGCATGATTAATACCTTGAATACTCCTTATAGTCTTTTCAATACTTCTGCTACCAAAATCAGTCTGGGCACTGGTTTCTTGAGCATAACCTGTTACCTCTTGAGCACTGGCTGATATCTGTTGGATATTAGCAACCATCCCCTCTATCAATTGTCGAGTAGATTCAATACCTGCACTTCCTTCCTCTGAGGAAGCTGATAACTCTTCACTATAAGCCGATAGCTCCTCAGAATCATCCCTCAATTTTAAGATAATCTTATGTAGCTCATCTATAAAGGCATTAAACCAATATCCTAAACGCCCAACCTCATCTTGAGATTTAACAGTAATCCTTTTAGTTAAGTCACCACCACTTTGAGCCATATCTTTTAGAAACTCCATAACATTTATAACCGGCTTAGTAATTGCTTTAGTAATTACTACAGAAAAAATAATTCCAATTATTATACCAATTATTGATATTATTATTAAACGTATAACTCCAGATTTTACTGCTTCTTGAATCTCTATTTCTTTTTTATCAGATAAATCTTTAATCTTAGCAACTACCTCATCACCCAATTGAACCATATCTATTTTTTGCTTGTTTTTTGTCAATTCACTAGCTACCACATCATTAAAAGCCTCTTTCTCATCTTTTAGAGCATTCACTAACTCTTCTACTTTATTAATATCTACCTCTTCTTTGAATATCCCCTTTAATAATTCCGATTGAGCTTTATCAAAGTAATTTAAAGTCTTATTAATGTATTCTTGCTCTTTTTGGTCATTAGCAAAATTGATTACTAAATTTCTTTCTTGCTTACCCACTTCATTAACAAATTTAACTATCTTTTCAATTATCAATATACTCTGACGTTTACTTTCTATATCTGCCAAGGGTTTTTTCAGTTTTATGAGTTCCTCTAACTCTTGATTCTGCAAAGTTGATAATCTATATAGAGGCTCAACTATCTCCTCTTCTTCTTTAACAAATCTTTTTCTATACTCTTGTTGTTGATAAGTACTTTGGGCATATTCATTAAAGGCAGTTTTAAATCCCTCAACTGATCCTTTTATTTGTTCAACCTCCTTTATTTCCACCTCTTGATCTAGTTGTTTCTTCAAATTTTCTATTTCACTTATGGCTTTATCTAATAAAGTATTTACCTCTTCACCCTTACTTTTAGCACCAGTTCTCATAAATTCAACTTCATTTATTCTCATATCCAAGACCAATTCTGCTATATTATTTGCTTCTTCACTGATGTCAACCTTATGAGAGACCAACTTTAGACTAGAATAACCTACAAAAACCATTATAATACTCAAAATAATTAAAGTTGCAAAACTACTAGCAATTTTAGTACCTATACTTAAATCTTTGATTTTTTTCATTACTTTAAATCCTCCTTTATTTAGATATCTTGTTGAATAATTAAAATTTAATAACTAAATTTATATTTTTACTATAAACTCAATCCTAATTTTTGATACTTTTTTAACTTATTTATATATTAATTAAGGAAGAGGTTAACCTCTTCCTAGGTATCTATCACATAAATATGAGAACAGATCATCTATCCATAATTATCTGATATTTGTTATTTTATGTCGTCATAATCATATATTATACATTAAGTAATAAATTCCTCCAATAAAACAGAAAAATAACTAAATAAAAAAACATACCCCAAAAATCTGGAGTATGCTTCTAAGTTTCTTCTATAAAATTTTAATCGACGACTCGTTGTCCAATCACCGACTAACAATATACGACTATTCACTGTTAATTTTTAACTGTTAACTGAAATTATTGGTGCCGAGAGTGGGACTTGAACCCACACGGTCAAGTGACCATAGCGCCCTCAACACTACGCGTCTGCCAGTTCCGCCATCTCGGCAATTCTTTTATAATTATAACATATCCACTATGAAAGTCAATACTAAACTACCAATTCTCCTGGGAAGACCAGTTGAATACTATTGGCATCAAAGTAGAAATTTTCTACACCAATTGGCATCTTATCAATCAAGATTATCCGTTGACTTTTGATAATTGGGTCATCCTCTTTAAGACCTAATCTAGTTGCCATTAAAGGATTATATCTTTCTAGCTGTACTACATTACTTCTAAACTTAAAACCTTCAACACCTTTATTCCCAAATAACTCATACAAGGAATCTAAATTAGAGATTCTATCTTGATTGATATCAGTACTTAAGTAAGTGATAACCTCTTGTAAGCTATAAGGTCTACCATCTATTAGTTTCTTCTGAGTGATTTTAAATAATTCTTCCTCAGGATGGGTTTTAATTAAATCTTGACATTCAAAACCTGAAATTCTCTGTAGAATAACCTCACTAACTTGTACCTCTCCATCCTCTTTTAACAAGCGTACTGTTGCCTTTTGTAAGTTACTCTCCTTTCCTGCCAAACGCTGTTCCATGTTACGAGCATACTTTTCTCTTAACTCCATCAAAGATATATTTGCCTCTGATAAAATTGTTCTTACATATCTTGGGGTAGTCTCAACATTCTCAGCTATATCACTAATCTTTAGAAAAGGATCATGACGAGCAAAATTAATAATCTGTTCCTTTTTAGTTAACTCTTCCATCTTCATAGTTTTCACTCCTTTTATATCTTTCATCTTAGGAGTATTATCCCTAACTTATGCTATTTTATACATAGAAATTAAGATTAAGTTTAGGGTTAATCTAAAAAAGCAGTTGGCATAATGCCAACTGCTTTTTTAAGAATTATCTGTTATCTGGGTTTATCCAGACATTTGTTAATGGTAATGGATTTTGACCTGTCATTACATAGTTATGGATAAAAGGCTTAACCAATACTGGTGTAGAATAATAGTAAACTGTAATCCATGGTGCATCTTCAATAATCTGCTTTTCAGCTTTCTGGTATAGAGCAATTCTCTCTTTACCTGGCTTCATACCACGAGCTTTAGATAACATCTTATCGACCTCTGTATTCTTATAGAAAGAGTAGTTTCCACCAGAACCAAAGTTTTTAGAATGGAATAATACATGTAAGAAGTTATCAGGGTCTGGATAATCACCAATCCATGCCATTCTGAACATGTCAGTTTCTCCCCTATCTACCTTCTCAATATAAGTTCCCCAATCCATATTTATCAACTCTACATTAACACCGATTGCCTTTAAATTTGATTGAAGAGCCTCAGCAATTCTTTGATGCCCTTGACTTGTATTGTAAGACAATTCATAAGTTCCTGGTAAACCATTTGGATATCCTGCTTCAGCTAATAGTTGTTTAGCTTTCTCTAAATTGTATGGGTATCCTTTTAAATTAGGGTTATGTCCAGGCATTCCAGGAGGCAAGACACTATAAGCTGGATTTACAGTTCCATTCTTGACAACCCCTGCAATAACCTTCTTATTTACAGCGTAATTAAGAGCTTGACGTACCTTCTTATTATCAAAAGGTTTCTTTTGAGTATTGAAACCAAAATAATAAGTTCCTAATCTATCTACTTTAATAAAGTCATTAGCAAACTCTCCATCTGGATTCATTACTCTGTCAATTTGACCATCTGGAATATCACTATCCATTTGATAGATATTACCTTGTTCATATTCTGCAAAAGCAGAAGCACCTTCAGTAATAATTCTATATACAACCTTATCTAAATAAGGCTTACCTTGCACATAATAATCTTCATTTTTTTCTAGTATAACTTCAGAATCATGTTTCCATTCAACAAATTTAAATGGTCCTGCTCCAACTGGATGTTGACCAAAGTTTTCACCATATTTTTTAACCTCTTCTTTAGGTACTACATAAGCATTCTCCATTGCTAATACTGATAAAAATGGAGTGAAAGGTCTAGATAAAGTAATTTGGAAAGTATAATCATCAACAGCTTTTAGACCTGCTACTTTGTCAGCTTTACCTTCTATAAATTCTTTAGCTCCCTTAACACCTTCAAATAACCATGTACGAGGAGACTTAGTCTTAGGATTTAGAATTCTAGTAAAGGTATAAACAAAGTCATCAGCTTTTACTTCTCTTCCATTATGAAACTTAACACCTTTTCTTAATTTAAAAGTCCAAACTAAGGCATCTTCACTTATATTCCAGTCCTTAGCTATAGCTGGTACTACATTTAAGTCTTTATCAAATTGAACTAAACCATCAAATATATTTCTAATCACTCTACTCGATGTACTATCTGTTGACATAGCTGGGTCTAATTCTGGTGGATCAGATGGTAATCTACCATAGAAAGTACCTCCAGCTTTCTCTTCTTCAGTTAAATTCTTAACTGTTTTTTGCTTATTTTGATTCTTTTTGTCTACTTTTCCTTCTTGATTTCCTCCACATGCAACAACAAAAACCGCCATTAAAGCTAATACTAGTAATATACTTAAACGTTTTTTCATCATCTTTAATTATTTCCTCCTTGATAATTTTAATTTATCAATAAAGTAGTTGACTACTTTATTGAGACCTTCATTATAAATATCCCATTTTTAATTGAATTTTATAATTATTTTTACTAGATTACTAAGCAGTAACCACTTATTATCTTTATCTAGATTTACATTAATTACTTACTTATACAAGTAAATCTTAAAATTAATAATATTAGGCTATAGGTGTATTACGACACTTTTGTGTCAGGAATCAGAAATCTGGAACCAGTGTTTATAACTGATTCCTGACTACTGATTTCAGATTCCTAAAAGTATCGATTTTTACCTCTATTCCATCATTTCTTCTAATAACATAATCAATTCTAAAATATTACAAACTATGCACACTTATGTAAGTCATCTTGTCTTCAAAAAATATATACCATAATCGAAATAATCTCAAGTAATTACTTCAGATTAGGATAAAAATAAATAATTATAAATTAACCAAATTATTCTCATTTATCTTTAATTATAATAAAATTAACATCGCTTGTCAACAATTTTTAGATGAAATAAAAAACAGCTAACCAACTATATTAGGCTAACTGCTATAGTCACTAATGCTTACATTTGACTACTGATATCTGGTGATTATTCTCTTTTAGTAACAACTCTACCCTCTCTGGAATCATGTAAAGTAAATCAAAACCTTTTAATTTTTTAGAAATATAAATCTCTTTCTCTAAAATCAAAACAGGAACTCCACTACTAATTTCCAATAACTTTGCTACAATATCACTACTCATCTCTACTCTGACCTTATTCTCTGAAATCAAAAGATCTTTTCTATTATTTAATTCATCAAACTTCTGTAGCCCATCAGAGATAAAAGTAGTATTTATCATTATTGGGAGTCCTTCTTCTTTAAATATTACCGTTCTCTCTAAAAGATCTCTGCCCCCTCTGATTAAATCAGAATAATATCCAGCTTTATTTAAGACTGCTCCCTTTTCTTTAGTCACATCTAATTTATCAAATTTATCAGTAGAAAGAATATCTAACAACAACTTATTTGCTCTTCTCTTATCTTTTAGCTTTTGAGCATACTGCTTTCTTAATTTAGTTAATGATAAATTAGCTTCTGATAAAACTGTTCTGACATAATGGGGGGTTGTTTCAGCCAACTGGGAAATCCTTTCTACTTTTAAAAAAGGATCCTTTTGGGCTAAATAAATCACCTTCTCCTTCTTGGTCAAGTCATATAAAACACACTCTTCTACTACACTACTCATGCGATTGACCTCCTTATAATCTCAACTCTACTATTAAGTCTTCAACTGACTTATGAAAGTATTTACTTATACTAGTCTAAAAACTCAACTCCAACTCAACTACTCTTATTGTAGCAAAAGGGCACCTTGTATGAAAAGGACAGCCACTTGGTGGATTGATTGGACTTGGTACATCTCCCTTTAGAATTATCTTCTCTCTTGTCTTCTCTGGATCTGGGATTGGGATCGCTGATAATAATGCCTTGGTATAGGGATGTTTTGGATTATTATACAATTCATCCTTATCGGCTAGTTCCACCATTCTACCTAAATACATTACTGCTACCCTATCACTGATATGGCGAACTACACTCAAATCATGGGCAATAAAGATATAGGTCAGCCCTAACTCCTCTTGTAAATCCTGCATCAAATTGACTACCTGTGCCTGTACCGATACATCAAGGGCTGATACTGGCTCATCACAGACGATTATCTTGGGATCTACTGCCAAAGCTCTTGCTATTCCTACCCGTTGGCGTTGACCCCCACTGAACTCATGGGGATATCTTTTCGCATAGTTTGGCTGTAAGCCTACTTTATCTAAGAGATACTTTACCTTCTCTTCTCTCTCTTTAGCTGTTCCAAT
>NZ_JBSQYM010000066.1:0-18150 GCF_055140805.1 Orenia sp. | reverse complement strand
AGATGTGTATAAGAGACAGAAAATATAAGTAATAATAGTTAAAATTATAAATAATAATTATTAGTATAAGTTGATTATAGAGCAGTAGACTAAGAGGTATTCTTCATAATAATAAATTATTGAACTAAATAAAAAATTCTCTTATAAATTTATAATTGACAGAACGAGGATGTTAATAGTTTTAGGATGATATCACTAAATTTTTCGAGTAAACAAACCTTTATATGGGTTATATAGTAATATTTACTGGTTGCTTTGAATAAAAGATATAGTAGATAGTAGTTTAAGGGTGATTTAGTTTAAGTTAGGTTCAAAAGATTATATTTTTTGAATTTTTGTTATTTTATGAAGGAACTAAATGTAAAAAAGTAGAATTAATTTTACAAAGTGTTTTTTTATTAAAAATCAGTAGGTTTAGCAATTGAAACCTTATTTTTACAGTTAAGTCTTTGTTTAAATAAGGTGATAGAACTAATGAATGATGGCATCTGCTGGTTAAAGATTAATTATTAACTCAATAAAAAAGAGATTATTAAAGATATGGAGGTTTAGTTATGGCAACTTTAAATGAATATGAGATGACCCCAGTATTAAATGCTCAAACAAAGGACCCTGCTTATTTATTAGGGATGCACCAATTAGATGAAGATAAGGTGGTAGTAAGAGCTTTTGAACCACATGCAGAGAAAGTCTTTTTAATATCCAAGCAATTAGAAGAGGAAGTTGAGTTGGAATTAGTCCATGGAGACGGATTATTTGAGAAAGTGATTGAAATTGGAGATTCTTTCGATTATAAGTTAAAGTATAGAGGATATCATGGTGGAGAATGGGAGAGAAAAGATCCCTACTCATTTGCCCCGTATTTATCTGACTACGATTTATACTTATTTAGTGAAGGAAATCATCATAGAGTTTATGAAAAGATGGGAGCTCATTTAGTCACTCACCAAGGAGTAGAAGGTACTGTTTTTACAGTATGGGCACCAGAAGCTAAACGAGTAAGTGTAATCGGTAACTTTAATAGCTGGGATGGTAGAGTTCATCAAATGAGGTTGTTAGGACACTCTGGGGTTTGGGAGATATTTATCCCTAGCTTAGGAGAAGGTGAAGTCTATCGTTTTGAAATTCTAAGCAAAGAGGGCTATACTTTAATCAAATCTGATCCTTATGCATTTTATAGTGAGCTTCGTCCAGCCAATGCCTCCGTTGTCTATGATTATAATGGCAAGTATGAGTGGGAAGATGAGCAATGGATGGAGAAGAGAGCTAAAACCAACTGGTTAGAGAGACCTATGTCGGTATATGAGGTCAATTTAGGTTCTTGGGCTAGAGTACCAGAAGAAGAGAATAGATTCTTAAGTTATAGAGAATTAGCTGATAAACTAGTTGAGTATGTAAAACAGCATAAGTATACCCATGTGGAGTTGATGCCAGTTGCTGAGCATCCTCTTGATGAATCTTGGGGTTATCAGGTGACAGGGTATTTTGCAGTAACAAGTAGATTTGGTAAACCAGAAGATTTAATGTATTTAATTGATCAATTTCATCAAAATGATATTGGAGTAATTCTAGATTGGGTTCCAGGTCACTTTCCTAAAGATGCTCATGGTCTAGGGCGTTTTGATGGTTCAGCAGTCTATGAGCACTTAGATCCAAGGCTAGGAGAGCATCAAGATTGGGGAACATATATCTTTAATTATGGGAGAAATGAGGTTAAAAACTTCTTAATTTCTAATGCCCTTTATTGGCTAGATAAATTCCATATTGATGGTTTAAGAGTAGATGCGGTAGCTTCTATGATCTATTTAGATTATAGTAGAGAAGGTGACCAGTGGGTTCCAAATAAATATGGTGGTAGGGAGAACTTAGAAGCAATTGAATTCTTACAATATTTTAATTCTATTAGCCATGAATATTATCCAGGAATTCTAACTATAGCTGAGGAATCTACTGCCTTTGAAGGTGTATCAAGACCTACTTATCTTGGTGGCTTAGGCTTTTCTATGAAGTGGAATATGGGCTGGATGAATGATGCTTTAGAGTATATTGAAAAAGATCCTATCTATAGAAAGTATCATCACAATAACCTAACCTTCCCGTTGGTATATGCTTTTAATGAAAACTTTATGTTAGTCTTATCCCATGATGAGGTTGTGCATGGTAAGGGATCAATGATTAATAAGATGCCAGGTGACTATTGGCAGAAGTTTGCTAACTTGCGTGCCTTTTATGCATATATGTATGCTCATCCAGGAAAAAATTTAACCTTTATGGGTGGAGAGTTTGGCCAATGGAAAGAATGGAGTGCTACCCAAAGTCTAGATTGGAACCTATTAGATTTTGAAGCACACCAGAAACTACTAAATTTTATGACAGATTTAAATGGTATCTATCAAGAGCAAACAGCTTTGTGGGAGATAGATTTTAATTATGATGGTTTTGAATGGATAGACTGTAATGATGCTGATAGTAGTATCTTATCTTTTATGAGAAAAGGAAAGAATCCTGATGAGTTTATAATTGCTGTCTTTAACTTTACCCCTATTGAAAGAAGCAATTATAGAATAGGTGTTCCTAGAGAGGGATATTATGAAGAAATCTTAAATAGTAATGCAGGAAAGTACTGGGGAAGTAACTCTGGAAATATGGGTGGAGTTTGGTCTGAAGCTCATCCATGGCAGAATAGAGGATATTCAATTAATATTACGTTACCTCCATTAAGTGGCTTATACTTTAAATTTAAGAGATAGGGCTGATAATAGTTTTTGTGAGATCGAGCGTCAGATGTGTATAAGAGACAGGGATAATATATCTCAAGTTATTTTTTTGCAGATTATAGTTTAATTTTACTTAGTCATTTATGACTATGAAGTTTAAACAAATTAAACAAAAATATAATAAAAACAAAGGAATTAATTAATAAAACTAGAATAATAAATTATTAAACAAGGAGTGGTAATTATGGAAACAATCAATACTAAATTAAAGAATTTTAAATTAAGATTTGCTCAAAGAGATGATACCAATCTGATATTGGACTTTATTAAAGGTTTAGCAGAGTATGAGAATTTGTCCCATGCAGTAGTAGCTACTGAAGATATTTTACGAGAATCTTTATTTGAGCGTAAAGTAGCTGAAGTAATTATAGGAGAATATCAGGGTAAAACTGTTAGCTTTGCTATCTTTTTTCATAATTTTTCTACATTTCTAGGTCAACCAGGAATATATTTAGAAGATTTATTTGTAAAACCAGAATATCGTGGAAAAGGAATTGGCACAATCATGCTTTCTTATTTAGCTAAATTAGCTAAAGAACGAGGCTGTGGAAGATTTGAGTGGTCTTGTCTTGATTGGAATCAACCATCTATTGAATTCTATAAATCTATGGGAGCGGTAGTAATGGAAGAGTGGAGTGTATATCGAGTAACAGGTGATGCCTTAGATCAATTGGCAACAAAAGCAGAGATAGGTGCTAAGAATTAATATAACAAAGAGGAGTAGATTAATGGAGATTAGAAGAGCAAAAATAGAGGATTTAGGAAGAATAACCGATATTTATAATAATGCAATTATAAATACTACAGCAACCTTTGATATAGAGACTAAGAGTGTAGATTCTAGAAGAGACTGGTTTAATAGCCATGGTGAGAAATTACCTATCTTCGTTGCTGAAGCTGATGAAGTGATGGGCTGGGTATCTCTATCTAAACTTTTTGATAAAGGGGCATATGCTGGGACGGTAGAAATCTCTATCTATATAGATCAACAGTATAGAGGTAAGGGAGTTGGCAATGCTTTGATGGAAAGGATAGTCTTTCATGCTAAAGATAATGATAAGATACATACTGTCATTGCTAGAATTACTGGAGAGAATAAAGTTAGTGTTCATCTTCATCAGAAATTTGGTTTTGAATTTGTGGGAACTTTAAAGGAAGTAGGCTATAAATTTAGTAGATATATAGATGTTCATCTATATCAATTATTGGTATGAATAAGAATCAGACAATCTGTCTGATTCTTATTTTCATAGTAACTTTAGATATAGTCATTTATGAACAAAAAAAGAATTAATATAAATAAAAAAACTAAATTTAAATATATAAGTAATCTATGTTAAAATATAATTAATAATTATAAGAAGAGGCGAGATAATATGTTTAATTTTAGTGAAGGCCAAATATTAAAATTATTAGGTAAGTTAGCAAATGAGTGGGGAACTGGTCATAATAGTATTACTAGAATACTAAGTAATATTGAGAACTTTTTGGATAAGCATAGTAATAAGCTAAAATCATTGGATAAGGTTAAGCTATTGATTGCTATGTTAAAAGACCATTCTAATCAAAAATTTAAGGTTGAAGATGGTGCCTTAGGAATGATTATTGCTTGTTTAGCTTATATAATATTACCTAGTGATGTAGTACCTGATTTTATTCCAATTGCTGGCTTTGCTGATGATGCAGCTGCCTTAAAGCTAGCCTGGGATCAAATTAGAGGAGAGATTAAACGTTATAAATTATGGCAAGAAAATCAATTGATTGATAAAGCTGAATAATATTAATGTTTAATTATTAAAAGAATAATTAAATTATACTATATATTTTATAATCTGGAGTGATAGTAATGGCTGAATGTTGTGATAGATGTAAAAATAGATTATGTGCAAGTAAGGTTCCTATATTTTCTAATTTAACTGAGTCTGAGTTAATAGATATTATTAAGATGACTGGTCATGAAGAGTTTGGAAAAGGTGATACTATCTGTTTTGAAGGTTTAGAAGCAAATACGCTATACATTATTAATGAAGGTGAAATTAAATTATTTAAATATACTAAAGATGGCAAGGAACAAATTCTTCATATTCTCACAGCAGGTGATTTTTTTGGAGAGTTAAATCTCTTAAAAGGAGGAGAGTATAGCTTTAGTGCAGAAGCAATTACTTCTACTAGACTCTGTACCTTAACTAAAGAGAAGATGAAAAGTATTATTTTAGAAAAACCAGAGATTGCTTTAAAAATAATGGAGACCTTAGCAGATAGGCTTAATAGTTTAGAGACATTAGCTCAAAATCTAGCTACCAATGAAGTGGAGGTAAGGTTAGCTTATATGTTATTAGAGCTGAAAAAAGAGTATGGTAAAGAGACTACTGAAGGTATAGAGATGAAGATACCTATTACTAGAGAAGATATGTCTAATTATACTGGTGTGGCCCGTGAGACAGTTAGTAGAAAATTAAAGGTTTTTGAAGAGGAAGGAATTATTAAGTTGGTAGGTAATAAGAAGATAATTATTTTAAATGAAGAGAGATTACGTTTAATGCAGTAATAAAGAACAACTTAGATTTAATTTAAAATTAAGAATAAATATAGATACGAGTTAAAAAACAACTCTGCATGTGAAACCACAACCAAATTATCGCTTTTTCATTATATAGTTGACCCTAAAACTTGAAAAGTTTTGGGGTTTTTATATTTAAACAAAAAATTTGATTCCAATCACATCTTTATTTTATTACTTATCCTATAATTAAGTTGAGCTTAAGGAAAAGAGACGATTAAAACTTAACTATAAATTAGGAGGAGATAAAGATGACTAAAGAGATTAAAGTTGCCGAGAATACTTATTGGGTTGGTTATGTTGATGATAGAAAGGTTCCTTTTCATCGCTTGACTTTAGAGAAAGGTACAACCTATAATAGTTATTTATTAAAGACAGAAAAACCAACTGTGATTGATACTGTAGATATTAGTTTTGGAAAGGTGTTTATAGATAGATTAAGTGAGCATATTGATCCAGCAGAGATTAAATATATAGTAATTAACCATGTAGAACCAGACCATTCAGGAGGATTACCTGCATTAGCAAATAAAGCTAAAGATGCTGTGATTGTAACTACTGAGTTAGGTGCTAAAGAGTTAAAAGAGATGTACCGTTTATATGACAGAGAGTTCTTAATTGTTAAAGATGGCGATAAGCTAGATATTGGAGGAAAGCAGTTGATCTTCTTTGAAACCCCATATCTACACACAGAAGAGACGATGATTACCTACTGTATTGAGGATAAAGTCCTATATCCTTGTGATATCTTCAGTAGCCATGTAGCCACCTATGAATTATTTAACGATTTAGCATTAGAAGATATTACTGAAGATTTTGAGGTTTATTATCAATTGATTATGCATCCTCATCGCCCTTATGTCCAAGATATGATTAAAAAGATTGAAAATTTAGAGATAGAAACTATTGCACCTTCTCATGGATATATCTTAAGGAATAATCCTCAAAAATATATTGATATTTATGATAAGATGAGCAGAGCTACTAACAAGGAGAAGAGAGCATTAATTCTTTATTCAACAATGACTGGGAATACTAGAAATATAGCAAAACAATTACGTGATGGGTTAGAAGAGAAGCAGATAACGACTAAGGTAATTAATATTAAGAAAAATACTGATATAGATAAAATCAAAGATGAAATTAAGAATTCTGATGCTATCTTCTTTGGCAGTTCCACTAGATATGGAGATATAGTAGGTGGAATGGAAGATGTATTAAAAGAGTTAGCAGAGATAGACTTATCAGATAAATTGGGTGTTGCTTTTGGTTCCTATGGTTGGAGTGGTGAAGCTGTAGAGGTAATCAATGATTATCTAAAGGAGAGTAGCATTAAAATTGTAGATAGCTCACTGATTATTAAGAATACTGGAATGGATAATTTACAATTTCCAATTAGAGTTAAATTCTCTCCAGGAGAAGTTGAAAGTCAAAGTCTAAAGGGGTCTGCTTATATAGTAGGAGATTTATTATTAGCTTAGGCTAATTAAGAATCGGGAATCGGTTATCAGGAATCTGTATTTTTTACTAATCACTGAACTCAAGGAGGAGATATCATGAAAAAGAATAAATTTACTATAAAAGATAGAATAGGTGCTATTGTTGCAGAGTTTCCTAAAGCTGTTGAAATTTTTATGGAGTATAATATAGACTTCTGTTGTGGTGGTGATAGAGAACTTAGAGTAGCTATTGAAGAAGGAGCTCTACCAGCTCAAGAGGTTATTAAAAGGTTAAATCAAGCTTATCAAGAGTTTAATCACCAAGATGAAGATATTGATTGGCGTCAGGAGAAGATGACTGATTTAATAGATTATATTGTCAATACTCACCATCAATTTATGAGAGTAGAACTACCTGTCTTAAATGAACTCTTAAATAGAATCTTAAATGCCCATTATTTAAAAGAAGGAGAGTTATTGGGGAGAATTCATAAGCTCTTTTATCAATTAAGGGGTGAAATTGAGGAACATTTAATTAAAGAAGAGAAATTGCTCTTCCCAATAATTAAAGAATATGAAGATAAAGGAACAGATGAGAAATTAGAAAAAGCATTAAAGGTAATGGCAGAGACGGAAGATGAACATGACCATGCAGGAGATATCTTAAAAGAGGTTAGAAGATTAACTGCTAACTATCAATTACCTGAAGGAGTCTGCAGAACCTTTGCCTTGACTTATGATAAGTTTGAAGAAATAGAGCAGGACTTGTTCCAGCATATTCATTTAGAGAATAATATTCTATTTGAAAGATTAAAGAAGTGTGAAACTGAATTATAGATATCCAAGTCTAAAGTGTAATTTAGTGGAGATAGTGCGACACTTTTAAAATTAGCGTGAGTGGGTGTGTGAGTGTGAGTGTGAGTAAACCCCAATAAAAAGAAGTTTTACACACACTCATGGCTCACACTCGACACAAAGTGTCCCACTATCTTTCTATTGTTTCATTCTAAAGTTGGACACCTATATAACTATTCAACTTTCAAAAAATAATATAATTAAATAAAGAGTTTAAAAGAAGGGGCTGAGATTCTCCTTCTTTTTATTATGTAAATATTGGAGTTTGAAGGATAAAGCTAAAGATTATAGAATAAAAGAGTATCAATAATTAATTATATCAAATTGTCATTTAGATCAGGAGGTACTTATGAAAGAAGAAGAGATTATTCTAAAGCTGAATAATTTTAATGAACTCTTTATTCCAAGAGAGACAAACCCTTTAGAGCAAGAGGACTTATTTGAAAGTGGAATAAAGAAGATATATATGACCTTAAATAATGATTGGAAAGCAGTTAAGTATCATATTAAGATATTTGTTCCTGAAGATGAGATAGATAGCTATACAGTAAAAGAAGTTAAAGATGCTATTAATAGATATTGTGAATATAAAATTAAAGAAGTGAAAAAAGAGAATAGGTTTCATAAATTAGAGTTTATTAAGACATCTGCACAAGGTATTTCAGTCTTAGTCTTAGCACTATTTTTATCTTTCTTTATTGAAAAAAAGGATATCTTTACTCCTTTATTTAATAGAATTATAAGAGAAGGATTGTTTATTGGGGCCTGGGTCAGTCTCTGGCATCCTTTTGAATTAATCCTATATAATCGCTGGGATGATAAGTGGGAATATTTAATTTATGAAGAGATTAAAAAGATGAAGATTAGTATAGATATCAATTAATTTTGATTGGTTAAAAATTATAAGGAGTGACTAAAATGTTAGATCACAAATATAATAGTTATGAAGATTTATTAAAAAATAATCAAGAATGGGTTGAAAATAAGTTGTCAAAGGACAAAAATTATTTTGAAGAATTATCTAAACCCCAAAAGCCTCCTTTTTTATTTATAGGATGTTCAGACAGTAGAAAGCCCTTAAATACAATTACTCAAACAGAGCCTGGAGAGATATTTGTACATAGAAATATAGCCAATCAGATATCTTTGACAGATATGAACTTTTTATCTATTTTAGAATATGCAATTTTAGATTTAAAGGTAGAACATATTATAGTCTGTGGACATTATAACTGTGGTGGTGTAGAAGCAGTTTATAAAGGTGCCGATGGATTGGTTGAAAACTGGATTATGCCGATTAAAGATCTAGCTTTAATTAATAAAGATGAATTAGAAAAAATTGATGATATGCAACAAAGAATAGATAGATTGGCAGAAATAAATGTTGTTGCTCAAGTAAAGAACTTATGTAAGACCTCAATTATACATAAAGCATTTAAAAAGCAAGAATATCCTCAAATTCATGGGTGGATTTTTGATATTTACTGTGGTAAAATCAAAGCTTTAGAGTTACCTTTAAAAGAGTGGAAAGATAAAGGAATTATTCCAAATTGCTATTATTCGCAGATTTAGCCCCAATTTTATTTAAGTTATAACTTAAATAAATCAAAAAAGCAGGTAATAGATTAATCTATTACCTGCTTTTTTGATTTTGATAGTAAGAATATATCTATTTTGATAATGGCAAGCTAATCAATAATATATAGTAATTAGGAGGTAATATTATTTTTGATTTAGATATAATAATGATGATTTTAATTCAACTTGTTAATATTGGAATATGGATTGCTATAATTTACTTTGGAATAAAAGTTGTTAAAAAATTATTTGTTGCCTTGGAAGCAATTCTTGAGATTAAAGTTATCTTAAAGCAGATAAGAGATAAGCTAGAGTAAACACTTTGTAAAAAAGATCATAAAATATCGTTGTTAGATATTCTTTAATAGTATTACAAGCAAAAAGGGTCCTAATATAGCTAATAATATAATTCCAAATCCTAAAAATACAAAGAGAATCTCTTTCCAATATTAACTAAAGATAATGTAAGGAATTGAGAACTTAATGTATTGTTAACCTTAATTTCTAAAGTATATAATTTAGCTAATAGAAGGGAGAAGCTTAGAGAGCAATCAATTAGCAATAACAAATCCTCATTTTTCTAATGAGCTTATTGAATGGGATGGTTCTCCTTTTACTACTAAGCAAGTTATGATTAAGTTAGACAACAAATTTAAAGAAATAATGAAGAAATATCCTTAGATATTGGAGGTTTATTGATGAAACTAAAACTTTTCTCTTTAATCCTAGTTGCTATGATAATGGTAATTACTAGCTCTTGTAGTCATGGCCAAGTTGTTACTTTTAAGATAAATAATAATTCCAATCAGGATATAGATAAAGTAGAGATATTTATATTAGGCGGTTTAAATAAAAAGTTCGATAGCAAAATTGTAGATAAGATTCCTAAAGGAGAAGATAAAGCTATAAAGTGGAATGTTGATGATATAGTCAAAACTGATGGGGATTTTGAAATAAGAATAGACTCTGGGGAGAATAGTAGAAGTAGAGGATTTGGATATTTTTCAAATGGTATACACCTCTCTAGATATTATTATATAAATATAACTAATGATAGTATAGAAATTAGTATATAGGAGAATTAAATTGAGATATAAATTAGTGATATTAGGTAATTTAAGTGGATTGAATAGTTTAATAGAAAAAGTAGAAATTGTTCTTATAATAATATTATTTCTTTCAGCTGTAGTTTATATAATTTTACTTAAGGAGAATAAATTAGAGTTTATTCTTGCTATGATAATCAATGTTAGATTAGGAATGTCTATACTTTTAGAATACTCTTCTATTTACTCTATTAAATATCCAAATTATTCTGAAATAATAAACTTGGTTCCCCATTTCTACAACTATATAATGATATTATCTATATACTTTAGAAAAGATAATAAAATATCGAGAATAATAATGTTTATCTTATCAGTTATATTTCTTTTCATATATATACAGAACAATCCTAAAGTGATAAGCAGACCGTAATCAGTCAACTTAGCTGATAACATACACTTCTATATAAATTAAAAATAAACAAATGCGATAGGAGGAATATCAATGTTAGAGTTTCTAAGCCATAGAACTTTTTCAACTATAACCTTAGGAATTTTAATCTGTGTAATAGGATTAATTCTTCCATTAGCTATTTCTAATAATTCCTTAAATAAATATGTATTCTTATTTTGTTTTTCTAGTGGCTTTTCTTTAGTATTATTTGCTATATCCTTTAAAAATTTTCGTTCACTTAAAGTAGTTGTTATCATGGCTATACTAGCTAAATGGATTCCTATAATTTTAATTTATTTATCCTCAAAGTTAGGGTTGAAGTTAAGTGTATCGACTAAAAGTAGTCTCTCTATGTTAATAAGTCTAGTACTATTAAAAGGGGCAATGCTTAATCCAAGATATTGGAAGTAAATATATGATAAAGAATTTAAAGAATTGAAAAAGTTAGAAAAAATGATTCTAAGAAAAGATTAGCAAGAGTTATCTCAAAGGAGGTAATAATATATTAAATATGAAGTATCTAGCATACATTATAAACCATATTATATTATTAGTAATAATAGCAACTCTAGTTTTTGTTATCAAACATATTTTTAAAGTAACCAAAAAGCTTTTAAGCTCCCCAAAGAAATTTTTAATAATCCCATCAGCTAGTGTTATTAGTAGTCTCCTAATTATTTTTATCAATCTTTATCGTTGGGATTTAATAGATTTATTTACTGTTTTTTTTGAACCTTTATTAGAGTTAGCAATTCAGGGTATCTTTTTTGCTACACTAATTTTTAGCATTAGATATCTTATACTTGAACTAAGAACCAATAATTATCGAGAATTAAAGTCTTATAGATTTATGGTACCTATCTTTATTGCTTTACTAACATTCTTAATTACAATCCAAATTCCCTTTAATGAACTATCAATCCATAATAATTTTGAAAAGCATTATGAACAAAGAGAAAAAGTAGTAACTATGATTAAAGGAGGAGAGTTAAACTCTAATTCATCAACTAATAACTTTATTCAACTACCACCTGAATACGAACACCTCTCTAGAGGAGGTGGAAAAGTTATGGTTAGAAGAGAAGATGGAGTAATCAAAGTATTCTTCTTTACCTTCAGAGGAATTTTAGACAGCTTTTCTGGGTTTATGTATTCTTCTGATAATCAAAGACCTACTAGAAATGAGTTTAATGGAGATTTTAAAGAGTTTGAGAAGTTTAGAGAACATTGGTTTTGGGGAGCATCTTATTAATAAATCAATTAATCTGGAGTGATATTTATGGCTAAAAAAAGATGGATAGTTAATCTAGATAATAAAGAGTATAAAATACAATTAAATCATGGATATTTTTCAGGAAGAAAGACAATCAAAGTCAATGATGAAATTATTTATCAAGGAAAACAGATTTTTGATCAAGGTGGTAACTACCCTTTTAAGATAGGAAGTCATAAATTATTTATTGAGATTACTATAAATGGGCGGACCTTTGATTACGATCTTATTGTTGATGGGATTTCATTAGCTACAGGAGAGAGGATGGTAGATTCTGGATTAGATGAATGGAAAGAGATGAAAAGAAAAGGTAAAAATAAATACTTTTTTTATAAAGCTTTTTTAAAGAATGGCATTGGAAGAGGGAGCTTTTTTGCTATAACTTTTACAGGATTTATGTATATTATTAACGATATAGAAGAAGATCATTTTTATACTTATCTTTTTCCGCTATTATTAATCTCAATTATACTATTCTCATTATTGGGATATTTTGAAGCTAAATCCATTTGGAATGATTATCAAAATAAATATGATGAAAAATAAAACAATTAGGTGTTTTATGATAATTATTTTTCTATTTGTTTTTTAACTAAGAGATTTAGATTCTATTTTTTCTAATTGAAATTACAGATTAATATAAGAGGTGAGAAGAATGAGTCAGCCATCCCAAGTTATTGAGATTGGTGCAAAGGATACAAAAGGAAGGATTATGATTCATACTAAAGTATTGAAGTATTTAATTGGAATAGTTGTTAGAGCAATAGAAGAAGTGGTAGGTATGGGAACTGGATATTTTGATTCTTTTAATGAATTATGGGGTAGAGTAAAACTATTAAAAGGAATAGAAGTTGATATAAATCAAGGCAAAATCAGTGTTAAAATTGCTATACTAATAGAAGAAGAGGGTGAAAGTGAACAAATAGTTAAGAAAATTAAAGAACTTGTTCAAGCTATGTTAAAGGATAAGGTTGGAATCGAAGCTAAGTTCATTGAAGTTAAGGTTACAAGAATAAAATATAATCTAGTGAAAATTTTTAATAGGAAAAGAACTATTCCAAATATATTAAATAATGATAAGATTAAAAAAGATACAATTGATATTGAGAAAATTAAATATAATTCAACTGAGGAGCTCATAGGGATAATAGCCAGACAAGTAGATGGAGTAGCATGTATGTCTAAGACTAATATTGTCAACGCATTATTAGGTCGAGAAGATTTATCTCAAGGAGTAAAAATAGAAGAGGAAAAGTCAGGAATAATTATAGATTTATATCTGATTATTGAAGCTAGGAGAATAATTTATCAAGTAGCTCAATTAGTGCAAGATGTTATTTTAGATACACTACAGGAAAATACCAAGTTTAAAGTTAAGGAGGTTAATATCCATATCCAAGGTATTAAGGTTTAAAAAACTACAGTTTCAAGGGAGACGTGAAATGTATAATAAGAAATTAATTATTTGTGTACTAATTGTGATACTAATACTTAGTGGTCTTTATATAAATAATAATCTATATAAGCTAACTACTACTTATGGGCTTTGGGATACCAATTGGGACTTTGAGGTGATTTTTGTATTATTCATCAGTTGGGTAATTGTTCCATTCCAATGGAATCTGGTCCATTGATTAATCCTATAATCCCAGTTATTAATAAAAATAAGCCAAATAAAATAATAAAAATAGTTGTAAATTCAAAATCTCCAGTAAAGATAGAGATAATTATATCTAAGATATTTTCTTTAAGCGATACTTCTTCAAATTCTAAAATGCCCAGAATAAAGAGTGCTGCACCTAATAATACTATAATCACTAATAAAATATACCTTGAATCTAAAATTGCTATGATAGATTTTGAAAAGCCTAGAATGATAAATAGGATCATAAAAAGAAGAACTATTGTAATCAGTAGATAACGTTTCATTATACACCTCATTTAAAAGTTTACTTATATTTATAATATCCAAGATAATGAATTGATATTTAGAGATTATGATAAATAGAGTTTAAAGTTGGTGTATTTATCTTACTAATATGTACAGAATAAATAGTAATTAGAAGCTAGGAGGTACAAACTAATGGAGAGATATATTTCTAAGGTTCAAACTCCTAAGGTCAGTATTGCGCCTATGATAGACAGAACTGTCAGGTATTTTAGATATTTTTGCCGTCTGCTTACTAAAAATTCGTTACTTTATACAGAGATGATAACCACCCATGCTATTATTCATGGTAATAGAGATAAAATCTTAGGATTTGATGATTTCGAAAAACCGATTTCTTTGCAGATAGCTGGGTCAAACCCCCAAGAGGTCTACGAAGCAGTTAAGATTGCTGAAGCTTGGGATTATGATGAGATAAATCTCAATGTAGGTTGCCCATCTAATCGAGTTTCAGGGCATATGATGGGAGCTGTATTGATGGCTTATCCTAAATTGGTAGCTGAGTTAGTGCTATCAGAGAGGCTACCGATAAACCTGTAACTGTTAAACATAGAATTGGAATTGATGGAGCAGGTATTTTGCCAAATAACTTTCCAAAGATTATATTTGATAAGTATGATGATATGGCACGCTTTATCGAGATAGTGGAAAAGTCTAAAGTTGATAGATTTACTATTCATGCTAGGATAGCTATTCTGGCTGGATTAAGTGCTAAAGAGAATAGAAATGTTCCTCCTTTGAGATATGAAGATGTTTATAGGTTAAAGAATAATTTTCCATACTTGAATATAGAGATTAATGGAGGAATTAAGACTCTAGCTCAAATGGAAAAGCATCTTGCTTATGTAGATGGGGTAATGTTAGGAAGAGTTGCTTATGATAATCCTTTCATTTTAACAGA
Source organism: Orenia sp. (assembly GCF_055140805.1). NCBI lineage: Bacteria > Bacillati > Bacillota > Clostridia > Halanaerobiales > Halobacteroidaceae > Orenia > Orenia sp. Next base: position 3,319 of record NZ_JBSQYM010000066.1, on the reverse strand, counting down.
AGTAGATAAACTATTTAAGAATGGTGATGTCAATAATATTAGTAGAAAGGAAGTAATAGAAGGATTAATTACTTTTGTCGAGAAAATAGAAAATAATGGGGGAAGTGGTTATGAAGTCTTGCGCCACACTTTAGGATTATTCTATGGAGTGGCAGGTAGTAAAAAGTGGAGGCAGTTGATTAATCCACCTTGGCAGAAGGGCTATAGTGGAAGAGATATTTTAGAAAAAGCATTAAGGGTTTTGCCCACGAAGTCCTTAAACAATTGAATAATTAAGCAGATATAAGTATCTAAAAACTACTAATTAGAAAGGATGATAAAAATGAATCAAACAATAGAAACAATGAAAGACCATAGAAGTATTAGAAGTTATCTTGACAAGGATGTATCAGCAGAGATTATTGACAATCTAATCGAGGTTGCTCAAGCTGCACCAACTTCTATTAATGGTCAGCATCCATCAATAATTGTAGTCAGAGATAAAGAGAGAAAGGAAAAAGTAGCAGAATTAGCAGGTGGACAACCATGGATTGCTGAGGCACCAGTCTTCTTCTTATTTGTAGGTGATTTCTATAAGGCCAAGTTGGCAGCAGATAAGGTTGATAAAGAGTTAGTAATTACAGATAGTGTAGAGTCCTCACTTGTAGCTGCTGTTGATATAGGGTTAGCTATGCAGAATGTAATTACAGCAGCCGAGTCTTTAGGTTTAGGAATTGTTCCTATCGGAGGTATCCGTCGCAATCCTCAAGAGATGATAGAGCTATTTAATCTACCTGAATATGCTTATCCTATGGTAGGTTTAGTAATTGGACATCCAGCAGATAAATCTAAGAAGAAGCCACGGATGCCCAAAGAGGCTTTTAGACATGATGAAGAGTATAACAAAGAGAAGCTACCTGCTTTGATAGATGATTATGATCAAGAGATGGCAGCTTATCTTAAAGAAATTGGTAGAGAACAAGAAAAAAATTGGACTTCTTATATCATGGAATTCTATAATCAAGTTTATTTCCCAAAAGTTTACCCTACTATGAAAGAACAAGGATTTAAAAATGAAAAATAATATAGTTTATTTAATGATCTACTTTTAAAAGTAGATCATTTTTATTTCATAAATCAAGATAAGTATAATCTTATAAAGGGATTAGTAAATTAATAGAGAATATATTAAATAGTAATCTTTATCAATAAGAAACAGATATAATTCTATAATAGTAATAAAGGAGGAACCTAGATGAAGATATATTCTTGGAATGTAAATGGTATTAGAGCAGTACATAAGAAAGGCTTTCTAGATTGGGTAGCAGAAGAGAGTCCTGATATTCTCTGCTTACAGGAGATTAGAGTACAAGAAGATCAATTAATAGATAAGCTAAAGAATATAGATGGATATAATTCTTATTTTAATTATGGTGAAAGAAAGGGATATAGTGGAGTAGCTATTTATAGTAAAGAGGAACCACTATCTGTTCGTAATGGTATTGGTATTGAGCGATTTGATGAGGAAGGTAGAGTAATTACAGCAGAGTATAGTGAGTTTACCTTGATTAATATCTATTTCCCCAATGGTCGTAGTAGTAAGAAAAGACTACAATACAAGCTTGATTTTCATGAGGCTATCCTTGAATATTGTGAAGAGCTAAAAAAGGATGGTAAGAAACTAGTTATCTGTGGTGATTATAATATAGCCCATACTGAGATAGATTTGAAAAATCCAAAGGATAATGAGGATAAGTCTGGATTTTTGCCTGTTGAGAGAGCTTGGATAGATAAAGTTATTGACTATGGTTATGTAGATACCTATAGAAGCTTTCATCCTGATGAGGTTAAATACTCTTGGTGGAGTTATAGAACAAAAGCCAGAGAGAGAGATGCAGGTTGGAGAATAGATTATCATTTCGTGAGTGAAAATTTGATAAGTCAGGTAAGTGATGCCCAAATATTAACTGAAGTAATGGGATCAGACCACTGTCCAGTAATGATAGAATTGAATATTTAAATTTTGGAAGCACCTCGTAAAATTACGAGGTGCTTTACTTTCAAAATCATTAGTACCATTACATAGTTAATTTAAATAGAACTTTTACTTTATATAGCAAATAAAGAGGTTTTTGTAATTATTTATAGAATAATATAATAGTATCTATTAGAGAGTTAGAAAGGAGTTAGATGAAGGTGGATAAGGTTAGGCTAGTAGCATTATTTTTAGTTTTCTTCTTATCTTATAGCTTATTAGCACCTATAAAAGTGATAGGAAAAGAAGATGGCAAATTAGATGCATTTGAAAAAGAGATTTCTGGGGGAAGTGATAAGGATAATAATCAAGATGTAGATAATGGCTCTGAGGAGAAAGATAGTGATTCTTTTGACGAATTTTGGGATAAGAATCATGATCTTTTAGATTTAGATTGGGATGATGATGAAAAGAAATATAGCAGTAACTCTCATAATTATAAATCAAATACTTCAGTTAAATATGAAAATGGAATAAACTTTAGCAATATATCTTATAGGGTATCTGTAGCAAATCATTTTGTTTCTGATGATATAACAGGCTTACGGTTAAATTTAAAACTTGGGCTAAATAAATTTGGATTAAATTTTAATTACAGTGATTATAAAGAAGAATTAAACAATGGAGATGAGCACTTATATTTTACTGAAGGTTTAATTACCTATGATTTTCTGTCAGATCAAGGGTGGAAGTTTATTGGCGGTTTCGGCTTAGAGAATATTTCAGGTGATGAAGATAATTTGGGATTAAAGTTTGCTTGTGAAATGAACTATTCTCAAGCACCTATAACTGTATATTTTGATTTAGGTACTTCTTATTTTGAAGATAGTACTTTAACGGAATTAACACCAGGTATTTCCTATAGTTTTGGCACTTTTGAAATTGAAGGGGCTTATAGAGTACTTAAAGTTTCTGATCAAAAATTAGAAGGCCCTGAACTTAAGCTTATATATAACTTTGATTAGAATAACTACATATTTATCTAAAAGACTTAATTTGTAGAAAACCATCTTGTGTAATATTACACAAGATGGTTTTCTTTCTCTAAATAGATTAATAAAAGTTAGCTTTTATGTTATACTTTAAATATATAGTTATCCAATTTTCTAAAATTGGATAACAGTGACAAGTAAAAATCAAAAGAAAAGATAGTTAGCACTAATATACACTAATAAGATATTAAAAAAATAAATTATTTACATAATCTATATATGATTAAACTGCGAAAAAATAAAATAAACACTCCAAATTTTATTTTATTTACGATATTATATATCTATTGGAGTGTGATGATGATGTTAATAA
>NZ_JBSQYM010000065.1:0-15692 GCF_055140805.1 Orenia sp. | reverse complement strand
TGTACAACCCTCTACAACTGAAGTTATCCTCAGTATTATGATCAAGTATTCAGCAAAAATTTCAATATACCAAACTTAGCCACCTCTTTCAGATAACGTTCCTGGGGTTCGCGACGTCCTCGATTACCTACTAATCTAAAATTAACCTCTAAGTCTCACATAAGTTAGCTCCAATCTTCATCCATCCACCCAAATTAGGATGTAGCTAAACTCATGTTAGGCGATGGTAATGGCGTCATTTACATCTCAGCTCTTTCAAATATAGGCTAAAATCTAAAAACAAACACCAAATATTCAATTATTTTACTTCATTACTGCAGCAATTATCAACAAAGCTTTTTCTTGCTTTTATTGATTTTATCTTGCCTCCAACTACTTAAATTAAAATTATTGCTTGGCTCATTACAGCCACCTTTCTTACTACATCTACAATTTATGATGCTACTATAAATCCAATTTAATATAAATCTGCTTACTTTATATAAGAGTTGATATACACTAACTTACTTTTTCTATAAGATTAACTCGCTTAAAGCACCTCAACTTCATCATTCTTTAATTTTTCATGCTAAACTTAATTGCAGCAATTTTTGAATAAGAATCATCTACCTCTGTACTTAAGCCAAGCAATAATTTCCTTAATGTTGACTTTTAAAATATTCTTGTAAATTATTTTTATAAACTATTTTTGTAACATATTATTTGAATTAACCTATGATTAAAGCTGGGTTTCATAAGTCACCACCACAATATCACTTTTAATCTTAAATTTTATCCTAGTTAAAGTTAAAAGGTCTTTTTATTTATATGAGTATTATTACTTTAAAAACTATAATTTTAATAATCTGATATAAAACTCAATCTATCATAAAAGCATTATAAAAGACTTAGCCATTTCTGTCGCCTAACTATTATCTTCCCGACATTCGTATATAATCAATACATTGTAGTATTTGCGACACAACATGTCGCAAATACCTCTGATTAATAATTGTTTGCGAAGTATGTCGGGAATATTTACTTTAATATACATTTAATCTATAAACTTATCTAAAGGACTCTCAATATTTCTAATACTTTTTCTACTTACATGAGTATATATCTCTGTTGTTTTTGAACTACTATGTCCAAGCAATTTTTGAATATAACGAAGATCAACTCCATTCTCTAAAAGATGAGTAGCAAAAGAATGGCGTAAACTATGTACTGTTACACTCTTATTAATCTTAGCTTGCTTACAAGCTGATTTAAAGACTCTTTGTACACTCCTTGATGTTAAATGAGATTCAGGTTTCCCACCTGGAAAAAGCCAATACTTAGGTTGATATTCTTTATAATACTCTCTTAATACATCTAAAGCTATTTGAGAAAGCAGAGTATATCTATCCTTTCTCCCCTTTCCTTGATAAACTTTAATTAACATCCTGTCACTGTCTATATCTTGAGGCTTTAATTTAACTACTTCACCTATCCTCAGCCCCGCTGAATAAATAAGGGCTATAATAGCTTTATGTTTCTTATTAGTTATAGACTTCAATATATTAAATATTTCTTCTTGACTCAATATAATAGGTAATTTATTCTCTTTTTTAGGTCTAGGTATTCCAATTGCAATACTAGGCTTATTTAAGACTTCTAGCATCATAAATTTAATAGCACTAACAGCTTGATTGACAAAAGAATGAGAAACTTCTCTAATATCTAATAAAAATAAAATATAATTATTTATATCCCCTTCCTTTACATGATCCCAATTTAAATTAATAAATCCTTTAAACCTCTTTAGATGTCCTAAGTACGCTTTTATTGTTTTAGGACTATACCCTTTTAACTTTAATTTCTTAACACCAATATTTAATAAATAATCATCTGTTTCTGAATTTTCATATATTAAATTCACATTTGATTTTGATAAATCTTTATTATCTCTACTAAAACCACCCTCTCTACTTTCATAAAGATCAACTATTTGCTCCCCTATTTTGCTTGTTTCATAATATAAAGACATAAATTAGCTCCTTTCAACTTTAATATATCCCTTATAAAATTTATAACCAATTCATGTCTTTTATATACACTAAAAGAATTATCTACCACTATATTACTACTATATCTGTTAAAATCCTGCAAATTACTTCTAAAAGTTATAGAAAACATCTTTAATTGAAACAATCATAGTTAATTACTATTACTTTAAGTTTACTAACCTATGTAACAGTAATGCCTAATAGTAATTAAAAAGCCGAAGCTATCGCCTCGACTTCTCATCATCTTTTCTTTTTATCCATTACTCGTCACACATCACTACTCACTGCCCTTACTTCACCCCCCGATAAAAATGCCCAGTAGTATATCCCTTCTTCTTAAACCTAAAGCTCAACTCACTCAAATCCACATCTTTACCCTTTAACTTAGCCTGATAAGCTTTAATTATCTCAAGCACCTCATCCTTCTCCTCCAAAATAAAATCCAGACGATAGCTTTGACAACCAGCTGAACTAATCTCATCTAGATAATCAATCAAATATAGTGGCTGACTATTATAGATAATTGTCGCACAGCTACTAGGGCTAGTTTCGATTGGAGCTACCATCCCCTTCCGATCTAAGAGACCATAGTTACCATTAGCACACTCCGTTTTACACTTCCTATCAGAAGAGAAGTCATTCTTCACACTGCCAATTGGACAATACTCAGTTATCATCATCGGTAAGTGTCCATAGACGATCAGTTCTTTGTCGATATTATTATACTTAGCTAGCTCTCTAATCTCCTGTAGATTCAGCTCTGGGGAGAGAACTACACTCTGATAATCTTCTTTCTGCCAATGCTTAACAGTATAAGAGTTGAAGATATTCAGTGGATAGTCAGCAATTAACAGCTTTTCACTATCTGTTAACAGCTCCGCTACTCCCAACTGTGGGACTAGATAACCACTAATCTCTGACTGCTCTAACTCTTCAATCTCTTTTTTGACCCTCTTCATCTCTGCTGAACGGGAGATTTGAGGTAACTTTACAAACAACTGGCTCTGATAACCTTTAAACTTATCAAGTATCTTCTCTACCTGCAATCCTCGACTATCACAATAGACCCTATCTACTCCTAACTCTAAAACCGCTTCGATATAATCTAAGGATTTTAGATATACGGCTAACTCCTTCTTATCTCCAAGCTTCGAACTCTCTAAGCTCAAAGTCTCATCTTTGATTCTATCATTCCTAGAAGTCTCGATAAACTGCTGACTACGCTGATAATCTAACTTCTCTACTCCATCACGGCGTAACTCATTGATTTTAGAGATAGGAATGAAGAGATTATCATCAATATCCAACTCTAGGCTTTCTAATTCATAAGGTGTATTTCCCAGTTTACTTAATTGTTCCTCAAAATCATCATCACTAATTGCCCGCTTTTGAGCCTCTTCAGGGATAAACTCACTTTGAGCCGAGACATAATGACCTGCTGAATCCCATAGGCTTAGTTCCATCGGTCTACCTAGTTTAGCTGATAATTGTCCAAAAATCTCAACCTTCTTGCTAGTATCAGGCAATACATAACTCTTTTGTAATCTTTCCAACAACTCCTTCTGTGAAGTCCGATAGACTGGATTACCTTCTTTGATTTTTCCTTTAATCTCCACCGAGATAATATTCTTGCTAATTTGCTGATAATCTGAAAGTACCATCCCTGTATTTTTACCACCATCAACCCATATCTCAATCCCATCACCTTCACTAAGGTCTTTGAATAACTTGATTTTACACTCTTTAGTCTGTTGATTATAAGCAAGCACCTCTCCCACTTTGACGCCCCAATTCTTAGGACGTTGATGGCTGATTAAATCTAAATTATTCTTACCTAGATAATAGCCAGGAATAAAGCCACCACGGTTGAAGATTTGCTCTATCTCTTCTTGATCTTTAGTTAAAACTTGATAAGCTTGCTTCTCAAAGTATCCATCAATATACTTCCGATATTTTTCTGTTACCAAAGCAGTATATTCTGATCGCTTCATCCTGCCCTCAATCTTAAAGGAAGTAATACCCGCCTCGATCAACTCAGGTATAATCTCTAAAGTATTGATATCCTTTGGACTAAGTAGATGCTTCTTGGCATGCTCCTCTTTAATAACCTCACCACTCTCTAAATCGACTAAGCTATAAGGAAGGCGACAAGGCTGAGCACAACGACCACGATTACCACTTCGCCCTCCAATCAAGCTACTCATTAGACATTGTCCTGAATAAGAAACACACAAAGCTCCATGGACAAAGGCTTCTATCTCTAAATTAGTATTCTTGGCTATCTCCTTAACCTCAGCAATTGATAATTCTCTAGCCATCACCACCCGCGAGAAAGCTAACTTTTCTAGATACTTTGCACCTTCTAAGTTATGTATAGTCATCTGAGTACTAGCATGAAGCTCTAAGTTAGGAAAGTTATCTTTCACTAACTTAGCAGTTCCTAGATCCTGTAGAATCACTCCATCTACTCCATACTGATAAATACTTTCAATAAACTCCAATACCCCCTTAATCTCACTGTCCTTATAAAGAGTATTAACTGTCACATAGACCTTAACTCCACGGATATGGGCATAGTCAAAGACCTCTTTCAATTCTTCAGTACTAAAATTATCAGCACTCTTACGAGCATTGAAGCTCTTACCCCCTAAATAAACAGCATCGCACCCATTCTGTACTGCTGCATATAAACTATCCCAATTCCCCACTGGTGATAATAACTCGATTTGATTTAATCTATAATCATACATTTATATTAATACCCCCATAATTTAAATTAATATTTAAGCTTCTAATTAATTTTACTGCTTGTGACTGGTTACCCGTCACTTATTTTATATTATCCCACTTTTGATTGCAATTAAATTATCTATTATGTATGACTCCTTACATTAATCCACTTTAAAATATATGATAATATTATTGAAAGATAATTAAAATTATAAATCTGCTGATTTAAAGGGGTGATAACTATGGGGTTAGAGATGAAGCTTAAAAATTGTAAGAAATGCAACCATATCTTTGTTAATCAGGGACAGAGTCTATGTCCTGACTGTATAGAAGCAGAGAGAGAAAACTTCCACAAGATAAGAGATTATCTCTGGGATAATCCAGGCTCAAATATCAAAGAGATACACCAAGAGACAGAAGTTTCACTAAAGATAATTAGACAATTTCTTAGAGAGGGGCGATTTAATTCCATTTAATCTTAACTTTAGCAAGATTTAAGAAGTTAACCTATAACTACAAAGAAGATAATCAACTATTAGCTCGAATTAATATAGTAAAGAATTGTATTAGTATTAGAACTGATATAATTTAAAGAAAAAACGACATTTTTAGGAATCTGGAATCAGTTATCAGGAACCTGTAAACCATACTAATTCCAGATTCCTGGTTCCTGGTTCCCGACACAAAAGTGTCGCAATATCCCCATAAAATATAACAAATCAAATCTCCCAAATTCATATTTTGTATGACAGCTTACATTAATCTATCTCACAGTCTAATATAATCTAATCATGGATAAGTAATCTAACTATATAATTAAATTAAGGAGGAGATAGATATGACAAAGAAAAGATCATTTCTTTTAATCGCATTATTAGCATTATCTTTAGCAATCACAGGATGTAGTGATGGAGATAGTAGCACTACCCTTAGCAGTGGTAGTGGTGAATTAGCTTTATCCCTTGCTGATGCCCCTGTAAATAATGTAGCTGAGGTCAACGTAACCCTTTCTGAAGTACAGGTTAGCCGTGTAAATGATGGTCAAGAGGTCTGGGAAACAATCAATGATTTTACTGATAATGGTGAAGAAGCCACCTTTGATTTATTGACCTTGCGCTTTGACCAAGAATTATTAGGACAAAAGATGTTAGAAGCTGGACATTATAATCAGATTAGATTGATTCTTGCTTCACAAAATTCAGAGATTGTCTTTAAAGATAATACAGTTCGTACTTTGACTGTTCCAAGTGGAACTCAAACTGGTTTAAAGATTAATCATGACTTTACTATTGAAGATGGGAAGATTACTAGATTGTTATTAGACGCTGATGTAAGTAAGATTATGCATAGTGCTGGAAAAAGTGGTAAGATAATCTTAAGGCCTACTGCTATCAAGATTATAGACCAAGTTATCTCTGGCGATATCCAAGGAAGGGTAGTAGATACTGCTGGTCAAGCTATTACTGGAAATGATGTTATAGTAGAGGCTTGGAATGATGGAACAAAAATGGCATCAACAATAGCTACTGCTGAAGCTATGGATACAAATAATGATGAAATTATCGATGAAAATGATAAACCAGCTGGTTCCTTCCTATTAAGAGGACTTGAAGAAGGAACTTATACTATTACAGCTAAGGTAGTTACTGGAGAAGACTTAGACCAAGATGGAAATCCCGATGAAGTCTTAAATACTAATAATGAAGCAATGTATCAACAGACTAATAATATTACTGTTGATGTAATTGCAAAACAGGTTACACCATTATCAGAGAATATCATCTTAGAAGAAGTAACTGTTAATACAGCAACTACTAATGAGTAATAAAGCCAAAAAAAGTTATATTATGTCTATTTTAAAAACCCATATTTATAAACATAGCTAGGAGGAATAATTCCTCCTAGCTTTTTAAAATTATTGATAAACTCTGTATAAAAAATAAGTAGAGTAAGTTAGGATACTTTAGAATAAGATCAAAATTTATTGACTTTAGCAATTCATCCTTGATAAATCATTAAATATAATAAAATAAGACAATAGTTACTATAGCCAGAATTGATATTGCTACAAAACTATAAAAAATTATCCCTTGACTATTAGTAGATTTATATAACCTTTTCCCAGGAGTTTCTTTATCTTTAACTTTTGGTACAGCTAACTTCAATTCTGATTGCGACTCAACAATCAACCTACCTTTAATATCTTCTCCTAAGTCTAAATGTAAGTAATACATCTTCTGTTTATCATTAAAATAGATATCTTCAACCCGTACCTCTAATTTATCATTATCGATAATAATATCTGATAGTTTCTCAGAAAAATTACGATAATCAACTTCTGACAACCTAACCAAAATCATATCATTTTTTTCTAATTCACCTATTCTCTTCCCGTGAACAGCAGAAATCTGAGGAAGACAATCAATTATAATTTGATTATCACCTCCACCCTCCTTTACCTCTTCATCTCTCTCATAAAAGAGATGAGGATACCTCTCCTCTAGCTCCTCATAATCCTTTAATTCCATAAATAAAGCTACTTCTACATATTCCTTAACTATATCTCCCAATCGCGATTTAAAACGTTGATTAATCTCATCAATTGCATCTGCTTTAAAGAGCTTAATAAGTTCTTCAATATCCTCTTCTGTAAGTCTCTCTTTGAGTTTGGCTCGAACCATTCTACCTTTTTTCTTCTCTTCTTCAGAAGTTTTAGAAATAATTCTTAAAAAACCCTTATTATCAGCTGGAACATATAATAGCTCATCTCTATTGCTAACTGTTGCTTCAAAGTTTATTAATTTACTACTCTTTATACCTATAATGGCAATAAATAATACATGTACCTTACTCTTTCCACCATAAGAGACTCTACCCTGAATATGAATATAATCCTCTTCAGTTTCACCATTATCTTCTTTTAATAACGTATCTGAAGTACTTTTAATCTCCTCCTCTACATCTATGTCCTCTACTTCATTAAGAGGACTAAATTCACTCCCTCCCATACTCTACCTCCTTAATAATTACACTTTAACTATTCTCATTATTTCTCCAAAAAATAATTTTTTCCTTCTTTTTAAAACTATTGTTTCTTTCTGTAATTTAAACTTATTAGTCCAATTATTATCAAATCAATAAACTTTCTAAAAGATATACTTTATAATAAAGTAACAAGAATATATGATGCCTATATCAAATTCTAGTAGAATAATTAGTATAATATGTAGATATTAAAATACTTTCATAAATCAGTTATTAGGAATCTGGAATCAGCATAATTCACAGCTTTCTGACTCCTGATTCCAAATTCTTAAAATTATATCTGTAACTATAATTAGTGTTAATCACAAAGTTCGTTATTGAACCTTAATTTTCTGTGCTTTAGAATTAATAACATTAAATATGTAAAAAAATAGCCCCTTAAGGAGCTATTTTTATTACTTAGCAAAATAATGTCTTCCGATTTTTGTGATAATCTCTCTAGTATAAATCCAGTAAGATGTTACCTTCGCTGGATTATAGTAAAATACCGCTCCTCCAGTTGGATCCCATCCTTTTAGAGCATCATAAACGGCATCCATCACCTTTGGATCTGGTGTTAACCAGAATTGACCATCATGAACTGCTGTAAAGGCCCAGGGCTCAAAGATAACTCCTTTAATAGTATTTGGAAATCTTGGATCTGCTACTCTATTTAAGATAACAGATGCTACAGCAACCTGACCTTCATAGCTTTCCCCTCTTGCTTCAGAGTAAACAGCTCTTGCTAATAAGTTTAACTCTTCCTGGGTTACATTAACTCTATACTTAGAATAATTATTAACAGTTGCCATATTCTTATACTCATTTCCATCCTTTAATTCATTAATGGTCTCATACCCAGCCATACCATCAATCCTAATTCTGTTATCCTTTTGGAAATTAATAACAGCTTTTTCTGTTATAGGACCAAAGTAACCAGTGGCTTCAACTGTAAAATAACCTTCCTTAGCCAATTCTTGCTGTAATGTCTTCACATCATTACCCCTAGCACCAAAGTGTAATAATCTATGACCTAAAGTCGCCGCTTCACCTACTGCCGTGAATATACCCATTGATAAGATCGCTAAAGCTAATACTATAGCAATATTCTTCTTCATTTTACTACACCTCCTGATTATTTTCTTTTTATAAATAGAACTAAATTATCATCATTGATCATTTTTGTAATTTTCCAACGAACGAATATCATTATACCTAGAGAGATGTAGAATTTCAAAGGAAGTTATTGTAAATTGATTGAATTAACTGTCATAAATCAATTTATGCTTTAAAGAATTGATATAATATAGAGATAATGCGACACTTTTAAATATCAGTGTGAGTTGGTGTGCGGGTGTGTGAGTGTGAGTAACTCCCAATAGAGAGGCACTTCACACACACTCACACTCATAACTCACACTAACACGAAAGTGTCGCAATATACCCATTAACTCTAACATAAACTATTTTAATAAAGAATAAGAATTGGCTCTAGAGCCAATTCTTATTCTTTATCTTCACTCTTCTGCCAAGCACTAACTAAAGAAGATACACCTTGAATTAAAAAGATACCCGCAACCCAATAATAAACAAATTGGGGGTATAATAAGATTAATATTCCTACAAATAAATACATCAGACCAGTAAAGATCAAACTGGCCCGTTCAGTCTTTCCAGTCTTTTCACTCACCTTATCCGCCACCTTTATAAAATTAGTGTAACTTAATAAAGTATTCCAAATAATCGAACTTATATTTGATTCTACAAGATTCTTTCTAACCTCTGCCCAAAAGTATGGAAAGAAGACTATATTCAAAAATAGGCCTATTAAAAATAGACTCAATAAATAAGTTAATCCTGAATAGTAATTCCCCCAGGTCAATAGTAGCCCTATCTCATCCATAAAGAGTCCTAATCCCATCCCATAAAGTACTGCTGCATGCCTTCTGTTTAAGATAGATGAACCAACTATAGCGATCCAACCAGCAATAGCAATTAAGATTATCCCAAAATAAAAATGATGGATATGATGCCCAAATAGAATTATATTTCTTCCTATATAGAAGTTAGTATCAGGACTTAATCCCTCTTTAGCCACCTGAGCAAATGTACTCTCTGCAGATCCTGCAATTAATACCATCAATCTAATTAATAAGAAAGAGGCCAAATAAGAAATAGTAATTAAAAAGGGAACAGTCTTCTCCTCTTTTATACTAATTGTTATCAACTCCTGACTCCTTATATTAGCTCTGTAATAAAAAGCCCTGCTCTCTTAATTTCTCTTCAATTAATTCCAATACCTCTTGATTTAAAGCTTCAATAGTATGTAAGTGTACACCTTCAGTCAATGTTGATAGTGGTTTGACATCTTCTCCTTGGTAATTTTCCATAAATTCCTCCAAGTCCTTACGATTTTGTACCATTAATATCCCTTTAATCTCACCATAGATAGGGTGTTCAACAATTACATCCTTTATTCTACCACCATATTTAATTATAGTTAACAGTTCTTTTTCTATATCTTCAGGTTTATGCTTACATGCCATTGTCTTTTCTACCATATTACTATCTTGGGGTACCATATAGCCTCTTGCTGTAGCTAATACCTCTTCCCCCTGTGCCCTTAATAATGCAATATCCTGAACAATTACTTGGCGACTAACTCCGAAGGTATCTGCTAAATCAGAACCAATTATCGGACTAGTTGCCTTTTTTAATTTATTTAAGAGCATCATTCTTCTATCTTCTGCAGACATACTCACCACTCCTAAACTATCAATTATTTATATTAGAATTTTCTTTATATTATCTATTTCAGTATAAATGATATAATTCCTGCTAAAAAAAGCTGGCATAATGCCAGCTAGTAATTATTCTCTTGCAAAACTTGCACATTTGGTCCCTTCAGCATATCTACTAAATTCTCCATTGTCATCACAAGTAACTAAAATTTCTTCTAAACTGCATATTTTTTTAGCATTATAGGCACAACTCTCTACATTACATTTAATCTTTGCCATAATAACACCCCTGTTTAAGATTTTTAAATAAATTTAAAAGCAAGAGCTACTGCTCTTGCCTTTATCTAGCTTATAAGAATTAAAGGTTATTAGAATTTAATCCTTTACCTTACTCAAAATCATCAGGATTTAACTCTTCAGTGTCTTTAACTTGTGATAAAGTTCCCTGATTCTTTTTCAAATTTTTCAATTCATCGGCTGAATCAAAATCATCAGGATTTATCTCTTCAGTATCATCAAGTGTAAATACCTCTGATTGTTTATTTTTCATCTCTGATAATTCCTTAGAAGATTTATTCTTAGGCCCTTTAGCCATTTATATTCCCTCCTTTTATTATATATTATTATTAATCTGCCACAATTTCGAAAAAAATATATCCTTTAACCTATGGAAATCACTAAGTATTACCTAACAAATATTACTAATTATTTCTTATTTAGTAGAAAGATATAGATTCCCATTAGTTTCTAATACTGCTAGCATAATATCTTTAGAATCATTGATGCCTCTTTTTTGCAATTCTTTCCATAACCAAGCTTCATCTAAATTGACATCATTTAACCCATTATAATTAATCTCTCCATCAGTTATTAGTATCGTAGGAATACCTTCATATTCAGTTTCTACCCCTAAATCCTGAGGGGTTAAACCCCTTTGCTGTGATTTAGGTATTACCGTTAAATCACCAGAGGTCTCCAAAATTGCAAACTCCACATCTGATGGATTAAAAATGCTATTTTCATGAAGTTGCATCAATAAATCATGAATACTATAACGGGATTTTCTCATCTCTTTTTGATCAATTTTACCATTTCTAATTAAGATACTAGGTGTTCCATTGATTAACCTTCTAACTGTGCTATTCTTCAAAGACAAGTAAGATACTATCAATTCAATTGAAGCCAAGGTAACTAATGGAATAACCGCATCCATGAGATTAGCATTTCTTTCTTCTATTACAATTACCCCTAACTCTGCTATCATCAGTGATACTACCAAATCAAAAGGGGTCAATTCTCCAACCTCTCTTTTTCCCATTAGCCTTAAAGCAGTTAAGGTTAAAAAATATACAAAGGTTGTCCTTAGTAATAAACTAAGCATCTTTTTCCCCCTTACATAAAATCATAATAATCTTCTACACTACATATTATCAGCAAATAATCTAATTTTATAAATAGTAATTTTTCCAATTACGGCTTATTGTAAAATCTACAATAACCTTCATAAAGATTTAATATACAGTATATTAAATCTTTATGAAGGTTATAATAATAAAGTCAAAGTTCTAATCATCTCTAATAATTAATATTTCTAATTAAACTATAAACTTGTCTTTCAAGTCAATTAACAATAGATATTACTTAA
Organism: Orenia sp.; assembly: GCF_055140805.1. Lineage (NCBI taxonomy): Bacteria > Bacillati > Bacillota > Clostridia > Halanaerobiales > Halobacteroidaceae > Orenia > Orenia sp. The sequence goes on along the minus strand of NZ_JBSQYM010000065.1, from coordinate 3,525 downwards.
GGAGGGATATTAATATAATGAAAGATAACTATAGAAATACAAATACAGAAAACTTTCAAATTAAAGCAGATGCAGAAATTTCCCCAGGACATCTGATGATTAAATTCAATAATCCTCAATTTTCTGAACAAGATCTACGTTTCTTTGGGGTAAATAAAGAAGGTGCTCCAGTAAGTGGGATTGGTGTTCCAGCTGAACAGATTAATAGTCACTATACCGATGAAACGACTGCCTTATTCAACATTAGCGATTTAGTTCACACTGGGCAGTTCACCGATGAAACAGTAGAAGGGGTTATCACCGCTAGTGGTCATGAAGTAGGTCGCCATAGCATTGAAACTCCTCCTTCTATTTATATGGGATAATAGTAACAATAAGTGATGAATAATGAGCAATAAGTTCAAGACCTATCACCTCTTATTCATCACTTATTACTATTTTTTTCAAAGTAAATCAGATGTTGAGTATCCCAAGAAGTTAAACCAAAGATATAGGTCTCATAATTAATAAAAGGCAACCTCAACTCTAGCCCCTTCTTCTTTCTTTTTAGATATTCATTCCATGTATATTTTCTAGAAAAGATTATATCCTTAAGAATCAATTCATCATCCTTCTTTTGACTAACAGCATCTAAAAGAATTGATATCCTCCTATTAACTATTAATTTTTGATAAATTTCTTCTAAGCTTAAGTATGAACCTTGCTCCTCCAATATCTTTTTAACCTTATGTGAAATATATTCTCCTATCTTCTCTTTTAATAACTTGTGACTATAATATCTATAAGAATCTTGATTCTTCTTAGCATAACCTCTTCTTAATAGAGCTAAAGTCTGATATTCACAGCCAATCTGTTGAGCAACCTTCTCTAAATCCTTCTCTTGCTGGTGGTGGACTCTAAATAAATCTTTCTCTGTTAAAGTCTTGGCTAATCTACTTGCTAACTCCACTCTGTTATCAATTACTTGCTTGTAATCTCTACTCTCTAACTTATATAGGTATTCCTCTTCTAATCTCCCATATTGACCTTCTCTAAGTTTATCAGAGATAAGCTTTATCTCTTCTAGCTTTAAATTATAGCTATAATAGATAAGACCATCTAATCTTCCTTGCAAATCTTTCATATCACCTTTTTTCTTAGCTAATCTCTCAACAAACTCTATATAACCTTGATATAAATCTTCTTTACTATTATAATTCTCTTTCTCTAAGTATGATAAGAAAGATAATAGCCTAATCTCTTCTTTTAAAGCCCTAATCTCCCTTACCAAGGAATCTATCTTTTCTAGATATTCTCCAACCTTTACCCTTAATTGTAAGACAGTATTAGGATAATAATCATATATTTCATAACTCATCTTCTTAGCAAAACTCTTAAAATAAAAGTTATATACTTTAGAATTTAGTATACCTACCAAAAACTCTAAGGTCAATAGCTCTTTAAACTCTTCTTTTAGTATCAATAAATAAACATCAGCACTACAATAATTCCCACCATTATCAATAGCAAAACGATTCTTAGAGGCCTTATAGGGGTAGACTATCTTTCTATCATCAAATATATTCTGACTTCTACCCCATTGCAAATGGTACCACTCTTTTAAACCCCTCTTACATTCTCTCCTATTGCTTAATCTATCCTTAAATTGACTTAAATAAGTGATAGTGTTTGGAAAGTCTTCCAAAGAACTTATTAAATCACTATAAATTAGATATTTATTCCCTTCTTCTATTGAATAGAGTCCAATATGACGATTTTTAATCCATGGTCGCAATAACTTACTCTCTATCTGTTCTGCTACAAGCTGGTCTTTTGATAAAACAAAGGCCTTGTCATATCCAGTAATAATCCCTTGAAAACTATCACAGATATCACCTAGAAGATATCCTGCTTCTTCAATCTTGCTACAAATTAATTGCTCTTCTTTCGATAAAAGCCTCCATCCATCATTACTCAATTTGGATTGTTTAATCATGAACCTCTGGTAATAATCTCGCTTCTGTTTAGTAGCTATCTCTCTAATTATATCTTCACCTTTCAAGTTCTGTGCTCTATTATTGAGTCTAATAACCTCTATCATATTATCAAACTTATCTTGAGAAGATAATTTAATAATAATAGAATCTACAATAACATTATCAAAAATTTGTAGACCATAAAAATCTAATATAAATAAGATGTTGACCTTTTGTTGCAGATACTCTCTTAAGTTCTCTCCCGCAGGCGACTCCAGAAAATAACGAGAGGTAATCATCATTAGCTCCCCATTCTTGCTAAGGGATTCCATTCCCTTCTCTAAAAAACAATAAGAGAGGTCAGCCTTATCGGCATAAACTGAATAATTATTCTTCAACCATTTTTTATAATCTCTCTCTAGTTCCTTATGACCTACATAAGGAGGATTACCGATAATAAAATCAAATTGATCATTAAATTCTATCCTCAAAAAATCTCCCACTTCAATATTTAGATCTCTGATAGCTAATGGTTTATCAATATCTTTAAATAACAAAGATATTATAGTCAATTGTATAGCAAAACTATCTAAATCAACACCATACAAGTTATTTTTCAAAATATGCTGATGTATCATATCTTGATCCCAATTATCCTCAGGATATAGCTCCTTTAACCTATCTAAATTACTAAGATACTTATTATATAAGATATCATAGACCTCTACTAAAAAATAACCACTTCCACAGGAAGGGTCTAATAATCTCAAGTATGGATTTGCAAGGATATCATAGCTCTCTAGAGTATCCTTTAAAATAAAAGAGATAATACTATCAGGAGTATAGACTTGACCAGTCTTTCTTTTAGAAGTCTGAGAAACTAAATGTTGATATACCTCACCTAATAATTTAGTATCTAAATCTGTAAAGTCATATTTACTTAAGATCCCATCTACCTTAGCAATTATCTCCTTATTTTTGCTCAACAACTCCCATCTAGAATCTAAAATCATCTCTTCCTCAAAATCTTCAAAACAAGCTTTGAAGATAGTATTCAAAGAGTAATTGGTTAAGGTAAGATTCTTAATCAAACCTTTAGCTTCAACAAATTCTAAGACTAATAATTTGATGATAGATAGATAGGTAACTTTAGTATAAAAGTCATTATTCCAATTTATCTTCTCTTTCTCAGTTCTAATATTATCTAACTTTTGATATTGCCCGATAATATTCTTAAATGATTTATTCTTTAGCCTACTTTTGAATTCATTTTCATAATCTGCTAATAGTATAGTATAAATTCTATCTATATCTTTAAATAATGCTCGTCTATTCACAACAAACACCCCATTAAGATTCATTTCTCCAACCTATTTAATATATAGATTGAATTAAATAATTTCATTAATTAAAAATCAATAATTCAACTTATTTAGCAACAAATCTAGCGAATTTAAAACAAAGAAAATTTTAAACTATTAATTTATTCTTTTTGCCTTTTATTCGTGTAATTCGTGTTAATTCGTTGCAAAAAAGCTTTTTAATTCTTTAAAGAAAAACATTAGTTCAA